>NZ_JBEYTI010000027.1:0-76885 GCF_040642975.1 Micromonospora sp. NPDC047548 | reverse complement strand
GATGGTACTGCACTCGGGAGGGTGTGGGAGAGTAGGACACCGCCGGACAAACATTCAGTCAGGGCCACCCCATCCGGGGTGGCCCTGACTGCGTTTCGGCCCCTCGTGAATCGCCCTTTCCCTCGTTCGGCGAATCGCCCGGGGCGACCTCGTCTTCTCGGTACGGTCGGTGCGGGACCCGCCCCCGCCGCGGGGCCCCCCGCCGTAATGGCGGCAAACGTGATATGGAGTACGCCTCGGTCGCAATCGGGGCGGGCCGATCGGGGTACCTGCTCACCGTACGACCGGAACTGACCGTCGGCACCGGCGGAGGCAGGAGTGGTCATGAAGATCGGAATCGTCGGCTCGGGGCACGTCGGTGGGACACTCACCCGGCGGCTGCGCACCCTCGACCACGACGTGACAGTCGCGAACTCGCGGGGACCGCAGACCCTCACGGACCTGGCGCAGGAGACCGGCGCCACCGCCGGCACGCTGGAGCAGGCCGTGCAGGACGCCGAACTGGTGATCGTGGCGATCCCCGTGCTGGCCGTGCCCGGGCTGCCCGCAGAGCTGTTCGACGGCAAGGTGGTCGTCGACGCGAACAACTACTACCCGCAGCGCGACGGCGACATCGCCGAGCTGCTGGACCGCAGCCTCAGCTCCAGCCGTTGGACCGCCGAGCACCTCAAGGGCGCCCGAATGGTGAAGGCCTTCAACACCATCCAGGCCCCGCACCTGATGGACAACGGCCGCCCGGCCGGCGCCGGCGACCGGACAGCCTTGCCGGTGGCCGGCGACGACGCCGAGGCCAAGCAGCTGGTGATGCAGCTGGTCGACTCGCTCGGCTTCGACCCGGTGGACGCTGGCACCCTCGACGGGAGCTGGCGGCAGCAGCCCGACACCCCGGTCTACGGCGCTGACCGCGACGCCGACGGCGTACGCCAGGGACTGGCCGAGGCGCGGCCCTGAGGGCGTACGACAGCAGCAAGCCCCGCCGGCTGGTCGCCGGCGGGGCTTGTTCGTGCCTGGGTCAGGACGGCTCGGGGCCGCAGACGAAGCGGGGCTCGGCGTCGTACGTCCAGCTGAACTTCTCCCGCTTGACGACCTTGCCGTCCTTCGTGATGACCCGGAAGGCGTCCTGGCTGAACCCGTTGCTCCCCACCGCGGAGATGCACTTGGGGCCGGGCTCCAGGTGGACCGTCTTCGGCGTGGTGATGTTGCGGCGGGGGCCGTACTCGGTCTTGACGCTGTCGTAGATCTTCGTGCTCCAGATCGACACGGTGATCGTGCTCGACGTGTACGAGGTGTCGATCAGGACCCCGTGCGGGGTGTTGTTGCGGAACTTGAAGTCCAGGTCCGGCCAGAAGATGGTCGACTCGATCACCGCCGGGTAGCGGCTGAAGTAGAACGAGTGCGGCTTGTGCTCGACGTCCTGCAGCCCGGCGTAGTAGCTGGCGTTGAACAACGTGGTGGTGAACTGTGAGACGCCGCCGCCCACCCCGGGCACCAGCTTGCCGCCGACGATGACGGGGGCGTCCTGGTAGCCCTGGTCGTACCCGCGCTCGCCGGTGTGGCCGTTGAGGGAGAAGGTCTCACCCGGCTTCACCACCGTGCCGTCGACGTCCTTGGCGGCCTGGATGATGTTCTGGCTGCGCGGCGAGGAGAGCCCGCCGGGGAACTGGGTGGTGAAGGTGGAGACCCGCTCCTTGATGCCCAGCGTGCCGAGCTTCTCCTCGGTCAGCTCCGGCTCGGCCGGCTTGAGCTGGCCGCTGATCGTTCGCCCGTCCGCCTTGGGCAGGACGGCGAGCAGGTCGCGACCGAGGGCGGCCGAGTCCAGCTGCTGCCCGGAGCGACCGGGCACCACCTTCGGCTTGCCGCCGGCGATCGTCATCGTCGCGTCCCTGGGCGCCGACTCGATCGCCGCCAGCTTGTCGCCGAGGGCGGCGCGCAGCCGCTTCACGTCCACCCGGGGGGTGAGCTTGCCGGCGTCGTCGGCGGAGAAGCGCAGGCCGCGCGCGATCGCCGCCGGCGGGATGGTCACCGGGCCCTTGTCGGTGGTCAGCGTGACCGGGGCGGCGACCGCCGGCTTGGCCAGCTCCTCGACCAGCCGGTCCACCTCCTCGGTGCTGGTCGCCGGTGCCTTCTCCACCAGCGGCACCGTCACCGGCCCGCCGGCGAGCCAGCCCTCGGTGACGACCTGGGCGGAGCGTTCCCGGTCCAGGGACAGGGCCGGCTTCGGGTACACCGGCTTCGGGGTGGTGCCGGTGAAGATGATCGCCGGCATGGTCATCTCGCGACCCTGCCTGCCCATGACCTTGCGCAGCGCCGCGTCGAGCCGGTCGGCGTCGACCGTGACCACCGGATCGACCGTGCGGGAGCCGAGCAGCCGGCTCACCGGGTGCGCCTCGGCCTCGGCCGCCGCCGCCACCGTGGCGTCGACGTCGATGGCCAGGCCCACGTCGGCCGGGTTGATCTCCGCCTTCTGCTCCCCCACCAGCACGGTCAGCGGGGCGTTCAGGGTGCCCGCCCGGCGCTCCAGCTCGGCGCGCAGCTCCCGGGCCGCCTCGTCCCGGCTCCGGCCGCCGAGTTCGGCGCCGAGCACCGTCGTGCCCCGGGGCACGTCCCCGGCGTACGCGTAGGCGCCGGCGCCGGCAACGCCGGCCAGCACCGCGGCGGTCAGGCCGCCGGCGAGCAGCAGCCGGCTGCGACGCCACCACGACCCGCCCGGGCCGGCGGGCTTGCCTGCCGGCTCGTCGTCGCCCGGCCAGGTCACCGCGGTCACCTGCACGGTGGGCCGGTCGTCGGAGACACGTTTGTCGCCGTAAAGGGTCACTGCCACCTCGATCGGGACGTACCACATGGGGGGTTACGTGCCCCCGGAAGACGTCTACGGTAACCAACGCGCGGGCCGGTGGACACCGTGCGGCCGGCCACCCCGCCGACCGCGTGTCGGCCATACCCGCCCCGGTCATCGGGCGTGCCTGTCGCCGTGGCACCGTGTCCGGGTGGACGATCGGGTGCTGGCGTACGGCGGCGGGTGGTTGGACCGGGCGGGAGCGCTGCGCGCCGACCCGGAGTGGATCACCGGGCGGCTGGCCGACCCCCGGGCCGTGCTGCTGCCGCTCTGGCGGGACCACTGCCTAGTCACCGCCGACCAGACGCCGGTACGGCTGCACCCGGCCGACGCCGCCGAGGTGCTCGCCGCCGCCGACGAGACCGTCTTCCTCGGCCTGGACGACGGAGCCCCGGTCTTCGCAGTCGACCTCTCCGAGCTGAGCGGGCCGGAGGCGGTACGGCTCACCGGCGCCGCCGCGACCGCGGATGTCCGTGCCCTGGTCTCCTGGCTCGACCCGGCCCAGGCGGCGGTGCAGGCGTACGCGCGCGGGCTGCTGCACTGGCACCGGCAGCAGCGGTACTGCGGCAGCTGCGGCTCGGCCACCGTGGCGCGCGACGGCGGCCACGTGCGGGCCTGCTCGGGCCCGCGCTGCGGCCGGCTGCTCTTCCCCCGGATCGAACCGGCGATCATCGTGCTGGTCGAGGCGCCCGGATCGCCCGACCGCTGCCTGCTGGCCCGGCACGCCGGGGCCTCGGAGGGGGCGTACTCCACGCTCGCCGGGTTCGTCGAGGTGGGCGAGAGCCTGGAGGACGCCGTCCGCCGGGAGATGGCCGAGGAGGCCGGGGTGACCGTCTCCGCGCTGTCGTACCAGGGGTCGCAGGCGTGGCCGTTCCCGGCCGGGCTGATGGTCGGGTTCCGCGCCACCGCCGCCTCTGAGGAGGTCCGGGTGGACGGCGAGGAACTGCTGGAGGCGCGCTGGTTCACCCGGGACGAGCTGCGCCGCCGGGTGGCCGACGGACGGCCGCTGGGCCGGGCCGACTCGATCGACCACCACCTGCTCGGCAGCTGGCTCGCCGCCGGCGACTGACCGGCGAGCGGCGGGTCAGGGCCGGCGGGACGGATCGCCGGGGCGGAGCACCAGCCAGGCCATCACGGCGGCGGTCAGCGCGGCGGTGCCGAGTGCGCAGGTGAGGACCCCCTCGACCGTGCGCGGCGCGACCAGCAGGGCCGCCCCGGCCAGGCCGGCGGCGGCCACCCAGAGCGGCGCGGCGGGGAACCGGGCGCCGCTGGCCACCCGGTCGTTGACCAGCATGAAGACGACCGCGTAGAGGGCCCCGGTGGCGGCGAAGAGCGGGGCCTTGCCGGCCAGGTGCAGGTAGTCTGCGCCGCCGGCCAGCCGGAACGCCAGTTCGCCACCGACCGAGGCGGCCGCCACCAGAGCCGCGCCGCAGGCCAGGATCACCGCCAGCCCCAGCGCCCGAGCGCGCCGGTCGCCCCGCGCCAGGTGGGGCAGCGCGAGCAGGGTCACCACCTGCGGCGCCCAGAGCGCGCCCTTGGTGAGCACCGAGCCGACCGCGTACGCCCCGGAGCCGTCCACCGGCAGCAGTTGCCGGGCGAGGATCAGGTCGGCGTACGAGATGGTGAGCATCGCCAGCGTGGCCGCGCACGTGGTCATCACGTGGGTGGGTCGTAGGCCGCGGTCCGGTGCGGCGGGCGGCCCGGGGCGGGCGGAGTGGGCCAGGCGGGCCAGCAGCGGCAGGGCGAGCAGCCCGGTCACCGTGGCGAGCAGCAGCGCGGTGACCGCGTTGCCGCCGAGCGCCAGGCCGGCGATCAGCCCGCCGTAGCGGCCGAGGGCGAGCACGGTCATCCCCGCGGAGAGACGCAGGAAGCGCTGGTCGCCCTGGAGTTCGCCGAGCCAGCGGCCGGCCAGCACGGTGGCGAAGGTGGTCGCCGCGAGCAGCAGGGTCAGCGCCACCGGCAGCCGCAGCAGCACGCTCAGCAGCGGCGCCGCCGCGACCGTGACGCCGGCGGTCACGCCGGCGGTGAGCAGCGCCAGCCGACCGGTGGGGGTGGGACCGTGCCGGGCGCGGTGCACGGCGACGGCGAGCTGCAGGCCGAAGCCGGGTACGGCCGCGATCGCGCCCAGCGCGAGCACGGTGGCCAGCGCGCCGAGGTCGGCCGGGTCGAGCCGGCGGGCGCCGAGCATCGGGACGAGATAGGCCAGCGCGTTGGTCAGCATGGTGGCCGCGGTGACGGTGACTCCGGCCGCACCCACCGCGACCCTGCCCCCGTCACCGTCGGCCGCGGTCCCCGGCGGTGCCGTCCGGGATTCTCTGGTGGTCACTCGGGCTTCGGGATCGGATTGCCGATCGAGATCTCGTTCGTGCAGAGGCTCAGGTCGGCCGAGCCGCTCACCGTCAGCTCGACGGCGTCGCTGCCTCCGCTGATTTCGAAGAACCGCTGGTTGAGTCCCTTCTTCACCGGGAACTCGTGGGTGCCTCGGCCGAGTCGCAGCACTGCGGTGCCGTCGCCGGAACTGAGGTAGCCGATTCGGACGATCCAGAACCAGTCGTCGCGGGGCTTGTCCAACGGCATCCGTACGGTCCGGCCTTCGGGGACGAGGTAACCGCAGCCCTCCTGCGGACCCGGCGTGATGCTGCTGCCCTCGATCATGGCCACCTGTACCTGGCCGAGGCCGTCCATCACCGAGGCGTTCTCCGTCTCGTGCACGAACACCGGCCGGCTGCCGGCCGCCGCAAAGAACCGGGACTGGAGGTTGTAGGGCCAGGAGAGTTCGGGGACCACTCCGCCGGGGACCGGGGTGTCGAAGAAGACGGTGCCGGGCGGTGCGCTGGCCAGCTCGATCCGGGCGCTCTCCAGGTAGGACCGGCCGTACTTGAGGGCCCACTCGTCGCTGTACCGGGACGTCGTCCATGCGGTGCCGAGCACCGCCGCGAATAGCATCAGGACCAGTCCTGCGGTGACCACCTCGCGGTATCGCTCGGGCACCCCGCCCAGCCAGTCCACCGGTGGGGCCGGCGGCCGGCGTGTCCCGTGGGCCGGGTCGGTTTCCGGCCCAATGGGGCCGGCGTCGCCGGCGGGCTCCCGGTCGGCCGCGTGCTGTGGGGCGGGCCGGGGCACCCGCTCGCTCTCGTCGCGCGGCGGGTGACCCCGCTCGTGGTCGACGTGCCCGAGCGCCTTGGCCGCCGGCCCGTTGTCGTACGGCGCCTCGGCGTGAATCACACCGACGCGCGAGGACGTGGGCACCGCCCGCGACGAGAGCGGTTCCGGCTGCCGGACCGGCTCGGGCGCGGTGATCGTCGGGGTGGACGCTGGGCTCTGCTCGTGGGTCGTGGCGGACGCCGGTTGCGGTGCGGCCGTCACGACGCTGGTCCTCCCGCCCGCCCCCGCCCGGTCGATGCCCACCAGTGCGACCCCGATGCAGACAGCGGCGACCACCACGACGTCGCTGACGTACCTCGGCACGCCGCCGGCCACCCCGCTGTAGACCGAGCCGAGCCGGGTGGCGGCCAGCAGCATCGCGACCAGGAGGAGGTAGCCACCGAGCAGTGTCCAGGCCCGGCCGGCCGCCCGGTCGCGTCGCACGGTCAGCAGCACCAGGACGCCGAAGACGCTCCACGCGATCCATGTGCCCAGCTCCGGCGGGGCCACCACCGGCGCGCCGTCGCCCGCGCCCAGCCAGCGCCACGGCCCACCGAGCAGCCCCGGCACCAGGGTGGAGCCGATCAGTTGGGTGAGGAAGGAGACCACCTCTCCGGCGGAGTCCGGGCGGCGCAGGGACGACTCGGAGCGGAGCAGGTACGCCCCCAGGAAGACGCCCGTCACGGCGGTGAGGGTCACCCACGACGGCCACCACCGGCGCAGCGTGGTGAGAACCGCGCGGACCGGCCCACCCTCGCCGAAGAAGCAGGCGGTGAAGAGGAAGACCAGGGGCACAACCAGCAGGGCCTTCTCGAAGAAGAGCAGACCGAGCAGAACGGCGAGCGCCAACGAGACCAGGTGCCGGCGTCGCCCCGTGCGCACGTATTTCAACTGGGCGCCGAGGGCGAGCACCATCGCCAGCTGCATCGGCAGCATGTTGGCCCCGACCGCCCACCAGGAGGTGGCCTCCAGGGTCAGCGGGCTGAACAGGAACAACCCCAACGGGACGAGCAGCAGCCGACTCGGCCGCAGCAGGGTGCGCAGCAACCGGTAGACGGCCACGCTGAGGACCGCCTGCCCCGCCATCATCATCAGCGCGTACGGCCAGTAGGTCAGGCCGAAGGCGCTGGTGACCAGCCAGATCAGCAGGCGGCCGGCCGGCATGAAGTGGTTGTTGTAGAGACTGAGCAGGTAGCCGACGGTCAGGTCGGACTCGGTTGCCTGCGTGATCATCACGTAGTCGTCGGCCGCGAGATAACCGCGGAAGGCGATCTGCGTCCGCCAGACCACGCTGATGATGATCATTGCTACGGCGGCGGCCCGGATCGGATCGGTGCGTACCAGTGCGCCGGCCGCGCCGGCCGCGCCGGCATCGTCACGCGTCGCGCCCGCCTCGGATCCCGTCGATGCCATGGCGGGAAGACTGCCACACCGGCCACCCACCGTCCCATCAGGTCATCGGGTGGTTCACGGGTCTCCGGAGCGCGGCGGTGGCCGCGTACAGTGGCGAGCCACCACGGCGCGGTCGGGCCGCGCCCGGCGGGGAGGTGGGGGTCGACGGGATGCGTGGACGGCTGGTGCCGTACGGCGTGGCCGCCGCCGTGGCGGCGGTGGTGCTCGCCCCGCTGGCGCTGCCCGGCTACGTCCTCCGCTACGACATGGTCTTCGTGCCCGGGCAGGCGTTGAGCTGGGACGTGATCGCCCCGGCCTCGGCGCTGCCCCGGGCCGTGCCGCAGGACGCCGTGGTCGCGCTCGCCACCCAGCTGGTGCCCGGCTGGCTGCTGCAACGACTGGTGCTGGTGGCGATCCTCTGGTTCGCCGCGCTCGGCGCCGCCCGGCTGGTGCCGACCACGCGGACCGCCGTGCGGGTGGTGGCCGCGCTCGGGTACGCCTGGACGCCGTACCTGGCCGAGCGGCTGCTGATCGGGCAGTGGGGGCTGCTGCTGGCGTACGCGATGCTGCCCTGGCTGGTGGCGGCGGCGCTCGGGGTGCGCGCGGACCGGCCCGGGGCGCTGCCCCGGCTGCTGCTGGCGGCCGCGGTCTGCGCGATCACTCCGACCGGCGGGGTGATCGCCCTGGCGGCGGTGGCGCTGCTGCTGCCCGGCCGCTATCCGGGTGCCGCCCGCCGGGCCGGGATCGCGCTCGCGGCGACGGTGCTGCTCAACGCGCCGTGGCTGGTGGCTGGGGCGGGCAGCGCCACCGGGGGCCGCTCCGACCCGGCCGGGGTGGCGGTCTTCGCCGCCCGCGCCGAGAACTGGGGCGGGTCGCTGGTGGCGCTCGCCGGCACCGGCGGGATCTGGAACGCGCTGACCGTCCCCGCGTCCCGCCAGGCGGGCGTGGTGCCGCTGGCCACCGCGCTGCTGCTGTTCCTCGCCGGGTACGGGGTGGCGCTGCTGCGCCGGCGGTGGCCGGCCGGCGCGGCCGGGCGGTTGGGGCTGCTGGCCGCCGGGTCGTGGCTGGTGGCCGCGCTCGGCGTGCTGCCCGGCGGGGCCGCGTTGCTCGGCTGGCTGGTCGACACGGTGCCCGGGGCGGGGCTGGTCCGCGACGGGCAGAAGATGCTCGTCCCGTACGCGCTGGCCCTCGCGGTGGCCGGGGCGCTCGGCGCGGAACGGCTCGCCGACCGGCTGGCGGCGCGGTTCGACCCGGCCACCGGGCGGGTGCTGCTGGTCGGCGCGGCGCTGCTGCCGGTGGTGCTCCTGCCCGACCTGGCCTTCGGTGCGCTCGGCCGGCTGACGCCGGTCGGCTATCCGGCGGACTGGGCGGTGGTGGCGCGGCAGGTGGCCGACCGGCCGGGCGAGGTGCTCTCCCTGCCGTTCCAGGAGTACCAGCGGTACGCCTGGAACGCCGGGCGGGTGGTGATCGACCCGGCCCCCCGGTACCTGTCGTCGCCGGTGCTGATCGACGACACCCTGCGGGTGGGTGACGTCGCGGTCGGCGGGGAGGACCCGCGGGCGGCCGAGGTGCGCGACCTGCTCGCCGCCGGCCGGCCGCTGACCGGCACCGGGGTGCGTTGGGTGCTGGTGCAGCGGGCCGCCGGTGCGCCGGTGCCCGCGTCGGCGCTGGTCGGGCTGCGTCCGGTCCACACCGGACCGGAGCTCGCCCTCTACGAGGATCCGGCCTGGACGGCTCCGGCCGGGCGGGCCGGCCCGGGGCCGGTGGGTGTCGCCCACCTGCTGGCCGGAACGGTGGTGTTGGCCATCGGTTTTTCGGGCGCTGCGCAGGTGCTGCGACGCGTGGTAGCGTCCCGGCACGCGAGTCCCACGGAAGGAGAAGGTGGATGAGGAACCTGCCCGCGTTCGTCGCCGTCGGGGTACTCGGGGTCGTGCTCGGCCTGCTCGGCAGCGTCGGTCTGGCGAATGCGCTCAGCCCGTCCGCCAAAGAGGCCGCCAGCACCAAGGTGAGCGAGCAGAGCTCCGAGAGCACCCTGTACGGCACGCGCTGAACCACCGTCGACCGAGGCGTCCGCTGGTGCGGGCGCCCCGGTCGCGTCGGTGGCGTTCCTAGCGGGTCGCGGTGAGCCGGGCCACCAGCTGCGCGAACCGCGACCCGGTCGAGGCCCAGGTGAAGCGGGCCGCGTGGGCCAGGGCCGCTTCACCCATCGCCTTGCGCCGTACGTCGTCGGCGAGCAGCTCGCGGACCCGGTCGGTGAACTCGCGTTCGTCGTCGACCAGCAGGCCGGTCTCGGTGTCGACCATCGCCTCGGCGACGCCGCCGGCGTAGCGGAACGCGATCGTCGGGGTGCTCCGGGCGGCGGCCTCGACAATGGTCAGGCCCCAGCCCTCCTTGAGTGACGGGGTGAGGGCGAGCCAGCAGGAGGAGAGCACCGCATGCTTCTCCTCCTCGCTGATGAAGCCGGTGAACCGGACCCGGCCGGCGACGCCAAGGGAGTCGGCCAGCTCCCGCAGCGGCTGCTCCCACCAGCCCTGACCGGCCACCACCAGCTCCAGCTCCGGCAGCTCGTCGCCGGCCAGCTCGGCGACCGCACGCAGGGCGATCTCGATCCGCTTGTGTGGCACCAGGCGGCCCAGCACCAGCAGCGACGGGTGGTCGGTGCGGGGCAGCGGCGGGCCGGTCACCGGCGGGGTGCCGTTGGGCACCACGTCGATCCGTTCGGCGTCCACCCCCAGCTCGGCCAGCTCCGCACGGCTGGCCTTGGAGACCGTCACGTAACGGCAGCGCCGGTAGAGCCGCACCGCCAGCCAGGACTCGATCCACCAGCCCAGCCGGCACATCCACGGGCCGAAGACCACCGGCCACTGCTCCCGGTGCACGTGGTGCACCAGGGCGAGCACCGGGCGGCCGGCGTAGAGCGGGGCGAAGAACGGCACGCCGTTGCAGACGTCCACCACCAGGTCCGGCAGGCCGAGGCCGCGCCGGCCCAGCGGACCCAGCCCGAACCGACCGGCCAGGTAGGTCAGCGCCGCGCGGGCGTACACGGTGTGCCGCGAGCCGCGGCGCAGCACGCGTACGCCGTCGGGGTTGGTCTCCTCCGGGCCGCCGTGCGGGTGGGCGGCGCAGAGCAGCGTCACCCGGTGGCCGGCGGCGACCAGCTCGGCGGCGATCCGCTCGATGTAGACCTCCGAGCCACCGCCCTCCGGGTTGCTCGTGTCGCGCCAGTTGAGGAACAGCACATGGCGAGCGGTGGTGCTGCTGGAGTTGTCCACGCTGCTCCTACCGGTCAGTAAGCGGCACGATCGCGCCACCCTAGGGCGGCCCGGCCCGCGTACGCAATGGGTCAGAACGGCAGCGACGATCGGATAAAGCTCTTCGTTCGGGGGTTTGCCGGGGACCGGAAACCTTGGCAGGGTGTGTCAGCGCGGGACGATGCGATGCCGGTGAGCACACCGGCCGGGGCCGTCCGCGACACCCGTGACCTGTGGCAGCGTGCCGACGGGCGGGCGTCACGACGAGTAGGGGAGGCGGCCGTGGTGCGCGACCTGCCGGCACGGTTGCTCGCCCGTCGTTCCCCGGTGGTGCTGCTCAGCGCGGCCCTGGTGCTGCTGCTGGTCGGTTGGGCCGGGTACGCCTGGCTGCGCGACGAGCGGGCGACGCCGGAGTGCGCCGAGCGGGTACGGCTGCGGGTAGCCGCTGCCCCGGTCGTCGCCCCGGCGGTGGACCGGATTGCCCGCGCCTCGGTCGGCCGGCAGCCCTGCGTGTCGATCGCCGTGGAGCCCCGGGAGTCGGACGCCGTCGCCGCCGAGCTGGCGGGCGGCGCCGAGGTGGCCGACGCCTGGCTGCCCGAGTCGACCTTCTGGCTGCGGCGAGCCCGCGCCGCCGGTGCCTTCGAGGTGCCCGGGCAGGGCACGTCGGTGGCGAGCACCCCGGTGGTGCTCGCGGTGACCGAGCGGGCGGCCCGCCGGTCGGGCTGGCCGGCCCAGTCGCTGACCTGGGCACCGCTGCTCGGCCCCCGGGCCCGTGCCGGCGCGGTCGGGCTCCCCGACCCGGCCGCCGACCCGGCCGGGGTCGGCGCGCTGCTCGGCGTCCGGGCGCTCGCCGCCGGGGAACAAGACCCCGGCGCGGTGATGGCGGCGACGTTGCGCCGGCTCGCCGGCAACACGTTCAGCCCCGCCGGCGCGCCGGCCGCGCTGCCCCCGGGCGCCGGGCTGCCCGGCCACTCCGACGCGGTCGCCACCACCGAGCAGGCGGTGCTCGGGCACAACGCGCTGGCCGGCGCGGACAAGTTGGTGGCCGCGTACCCGGAGGTGGCGGTCCCCGCGCTCGACCTGCCGTACGCCGTGCTGCCCGCCGCGCGCGACGCCGTGCGGGGCGCCGCCGCCGGCTTCCTCACCGATCTGCTGACCAACGCCTCCCGGGAGGTGCTGACCGGGTACGGCTTCCGCACCGCCGCCGGCTACCCGCCGGCGATGCCGCGCGACCACCGGCTCGACCCGGCGGTACGCGAACCGGTGGCGCTGCCGGCCGAGGAGACGGTCACCGAGATGCTGACCGGGTGGAGCGGCGTGCAGCGCAGCGCCCGGATCCTCACCGTGCTGGACATCTCCGGCTCGATGGCCGCCCAGGTGCCCGGCGGTGGCACCCGCCTCGACGCCACCCTGGCCGCGGCCCGCGAGGGCGCCGGGCTGCTGCTGGACAACAGCGAGCTGGGGGTGTGGGTCTTTTCCACCAAGATCGACGGCGACCGGGACTACCGGGAGATCCTGCCGGTCCGGCCGCTGCGCGAGCAGCGGGCCGAGCTGGCGCAACGGCTGGCCGAGGTGAAGGTCAAGCCCAAGGGCGGCACCGGCCTGTACGACTCCACCCTGGCCGCGTACCGGGACGCCCGGCGGCACTGGATCCCGGGGCGGATCAACCTGGTGCTGGTGATGACCGACGGGCGCAACGAGGACGCCGAGGGCATCGACCGCAAGACGTTCCTCGCCGAACTCGCCGCGCTGCAGGACCCGCGCAGGCCGCTGCCGATCCTCTTCGTCGGCCTCGGCCGGGACGTCGACCCGGAGGAGCTGAAGGCGATCGCCAAGGTGACCGGCGGGCAGGTGTTCCGCACCGACCAGCCGAAGGGGATGCGGCAGATCTTCTTCTCCGCCCTGGCCAACCTGAGCTGCCTGCCCCCGGAGTGCCGCCGGTGACCGCGCCCGCGTCACCCCGGGCTGCTCGGCCCGGCCGCCAGCTTGGGCGGGCGCTGGACCGGATCGTCCGGCCGGTCCGCGAGGCCCCCGCCACCGCGCTCTGCCTGCTGCTGCTCACCGTCGCGGCGTTCGCGCAGCGCCCCGGTCAGGTCACCTTCGACACCAAGCTCGACCTGGCGGCGAACCCGGTGCACTTCATGGCCCGGGCGCTGCACCTGTGGAACCCGGAGGCCACCTCCGGGGAACTGCAGAACCAGGCGTACGGCTACCTCTTCCCGATGGGGCCGTTCTTCGGCGCCGGGCAGCTGCTCGGCGTACCGCCGTGGGTCACCCAGCGGCTCTGGTGCGCGCTGCTGTTCTGCGCCGCCTTCTACGGCCTGCTGCGGCTGGCCCGCGCGTTCGGCATCGGCACCGAACCGACCCGGTACGCCGCCGCGCTCGGCTACGCGCTGGCGCCCCGGATGCTCACCGAGATCGGCGCGCTCTCCTCGGAGGTCCTCTCCGCAGCCATGCTCCCCTGGGTGCTACTGCCGCTGGTCCAGGTGAAGCGGATCGGTTCGCCGCGCCGCGCCGCCGCGCTCTCCGCGCTGGCCGTGCTCGGCATGGGCGGCATCAACGCCGCCGTGGTGCTGCTGGCCCTGGTGCTGCCCGGGGTGTGGCTGCTCTCCCGTCGCTGGGACGCCGCCCACCTGCGGCTGGTCGGCTGGTGGTGCCTCGGTGTCGTCGGGGTCTGCCTCTGGTGGATCGTGCCGCTGCTGCTGCTCGGCCAGTACAGCCTGCCGTTTCTGGACTACATCGAGTCGTCCACCACGACCACCGCGGTCGCCTCGCTGTTCCAGGCGGTACGCGGCACCAACCAGTGGGTGGCGTACATCGTGCAGGGCGATCCGTGGTGGCCGGCGGGCTGGCTGCTGATCGACCACCCGGCGCTGATGGCGCTCACCGCCGTGGTGGCGCTGGTCGGTCTGGCCGGGCTGGCCGGCAACCTGCTGCCCGAACGCCGGTTCCTGGTGCTCGGCTTCCTGGCCGGGCTGACCCTGCTCACCATGGGCTACGTCGGCAGCCTGGACAGCCCGCTCTCCGAGCAGGTCCGCGCCCTGCTGGACGGCCCGCTGGCGCCGTTGCGCAACGTGCACAAGCTGGAACCGGTGCTGCGGCTGCCGCTGATGCTCGGCTTCGCGCACGGTGTCGACGCCTGGGTCACCCGGCTGCACACCGCCGCCCGTCGCCGCCGGCCCGGGCTGCGGCTGCGTCCGGTGGTGTTCGTACCGGTCTTCGCCCTGGTCCTGGGCGCGGCGGCGCCGGCCTGGACGGGGCTGCTGCGCCCAGGACCCGGCTGGTCGGACCTGCCGCCGCACTGGCGGGCCGCGGCCACCTGGCTCGCCGACCGGGACGCCCTGGCCCGCACATTGGTGGTGCCCGGCTCCGGCTTCGGCCGGTACGACTGGGGGCGCACCGTCGACGAGCCGTTGCAGTCCATGGCCGGGGCGCCCTGGGCGGTGCGCCACCAGATCCCGCTCGGCTCGGTCGGCAACACCCGGATGATGGACACCGTCGAGACGGTGCTGGCCGGCGGGCACGGTTCGGCCGGGCTGGCCGACTTCCTCGCCCGCTCCGGCTTCCGCCACCTGCTGCTGCGCAACGACATCGACCGTACGCAGGTGGACGCCCCGCCGGTGGCGGTGCTGCGCCGGGCGCTGGCCGGGTCGCCGGGGATCACCCGGGTGGCCACCTTCGGCAGCACCGACGCGGTCGGCCGGGCCGCCGGCAGCCCGGTGGACGGCGACGCCGGCCCGCTGCCCGCCGTCGAGGTGTACGAGGTGGACCGCCCGGTGCCGCCCGCCTCGGCGGTGCTCACCGCGGACGTGCCCACGGTCAGTGGCGGCCCCGAGTCGCTGCTGCCCCTGCTGGAGCAGGGCCTGGTGGAGCGGGACCGCCCGGTGGTGCTGGCCGGCGACCGCCCCGACGCCGGCGTCGGCGCCACCGGCGACCGGTGGATCGTCACGGACGGCCTGCGTCGCCGGGAACGGGACATCGGCCGGGTACGGGACAACCTCAGCCAGACGATGACCGCGGCGGAGTCGGGCCGGCAGGGCCGGGTGGCCCTCGACCTGCTGCCCTTCCCCGGCCGCCGGCACCAGACCGTCGCCACCTACCAGGGGCTGCGCGAGGTCAGCGCCGCCACGGCGGCCAGCTTCGTGGACAACCTCACCCCGGCCGACCCGTCGCACCTGCCGTTCGCCGCCGTCGACGGCGACCCCGACACCGCCTGGCACTCCGCCCCGCTGACCGGGCCGGTGGGGCAGTGGCTCCAACTGGACCTGGACACCCCGCGCGAGATCCAGCAGGTCTCCGTGGCGTTCGTCGACGACCTCGGGGTCGGCTGGCCGGTGACCCGGTTCCGGATCAGCACCGACCGGGGCTCGGTCGACCATGACGTCGCCGCCGGGCTGGGCGCGCAGACGTACTACACCCTGCCCGGGGCAACCAGCACGATCCGGATCACCGTGCTGGCGGTGGCCGGCAACCGGCTCGATGGCGGGGTGGGCATCCGGGAGCTCAGCGTCCCCGACGTCACGCCTCGCCGGGCGCTGCGGATGCCGACCGACCTGCCGGCCACCGGCACCGGCCCGGTCTCCTGGTCGTTCAGCCGGGGTGCGGGGGACCGGCCCGCCTGCTTCCCGGCCGCCGCGCCCGGCGCCGGCTCCCGCGCGACGCCGGCCGGCTCCGACGGGGCCCCGGCCGGTGCCGACGCCGTGCCGGTCTCGCAGATCACGGGGGGCGTCCGTCCGGCCGGCACCGTGGTGCGCTGCGACCGTTTCCTGGCCCGGGTCGGCGAGGAGCCGCTCGGCGTGGACCGGGTGTTCCGCAGCAGCACGGCGGACACCTACCGGCTGACGGTCACCGCGGTGGCCCGTCCGGGTGGTGCGGTGACGCTGGCCGGTGTTCCGGTCACCGCGGGCGCCTCGTCGTACCTGGCCGGCGACCCGTCGGTGGCCCCGTACGCGGCGGTCGACGGGGACCCGGGTACCGCCTGGCTGGCCGGCACCGGGGACCTGCGGCCCACTCTCACGCTGGGATGGCACGGGCAGCGCCGGATCGACCGGCTGCGGCTGCGCCCGGCCGACCTGCCGGTGGGCTCCCTGCCCACCCGGGTCGAGGTGCGCGCCGGTGGCCGTACCCAGCTCGTGCCGGTCGGCGCGGACGGCCTGGTCCGTTTCGCCGCGGTGCGTACCGACCGGGTCGAGATCGTGGTGCGGGAGGCCACCGACCGGGTGGCGGACCGGCGCGGCAACGGGTGGACCGCGACCGTCGGCATCGCCGAGGTGGAGATCCCGGGGCTGGCGATCCGGCCGCTGGCCGCCGGCACCCGGATCTCCGCGCCGTGCGGCACCGGCCCGGCCGTGGAACTCGACGGCTTCCGGTACGACACCGCGGTCGCCGGCACCCTCGGCGACCTCGTCGCCGGGCGGCCGATGCCGGTCACCGTCTGCGGGGAGACCGGCGCGGTGGTGGACCTGCCGGCCGGCGGGCACCGGTTGGCCACCTCCCCGTCGCGCGGCTACCTGGTGCGGGACGCGACGCTGCGGCCCACCGGCGTGGCGGCCGCCACGCCCCGGCACCGCGACGTGGCGGTGCTCGACTGGGCGCCGACCGAGCGTCGGGTCCGGGTCGCCGCCGGGGAGAGCGCGCTGCTGGTCGTACCCGAGAACGCGAACGCCGGGTGGACGGCCACCCTGGACGGACGGGCGTTGCCGGTCACCCGGGTCGACGGATGGCAGCAGGCGTGGGTGCTGCCGGCGGGGGCCGGCGGCGAGGTGCGGCTGGAGTTTGCCCCCGACCGCGCCTATCGGGGCAGTCTGGCCGTGGGCGCGCTGACCGCGCTCGGGGTGCTGGTGCTCGCCGCCTGGCCGGTGCGGCGGCGGCTGGAGGATGCGTCGTCGCTGCCCGCCGAGAGCGCGCCCTGGTTCGTCGGGACGCTGCTGGTGGTGCTGCTCGCCGCGCTCGGCGGGGTGCTGCCGGTGGCGATCGTGCTCGCGGCGATGCTGCTGCGCCAACTCGCCCGCCGGGCGCTGCCGGTGGTGGTCTTCGGTGGCCTGACCGTGGCCACGGTGGTCGCGGTCGCCGGCCGGCTGCGCGGGCACGGCCAGGAGTGGGCGTATGGGACGTGGGTGCAGGCGGCGATGCTGGTGGCGATCGGCGCGGTGGTCGCGGCGGTGGTACCGGTTCCCGGCGCGGTCCCGGCGACCGGCGCTTCCAGGCCGGTGGATGGGCCTGCGACGGGGGATGGCGAGGTCGGTGCGACAGCTCCGGCGGACGGTGACCGGCCGACCGCCGGTGAGGACGAGGACGGGACGGTAGTGCGATGACCGTTGGACAGGGACGGGCGGCCCGCCGCCGGTTCGCCACGCTGGGTCGCTCGGTGGCCCTGTTCCGGGCCTTCCTGGTCGAGCAGACCGACCCGGACCACTTCTACGGCCTGCTGGCCGACGACTCGGTGCGCCAGGTCTCCGGCTACACCGGCCTGGCCGGGCGGACGGTGCTCGACGTGGGCGGCGGTCCGGGCTACTTCGCGCAGGCTTTCCGCCACGCCGGCGCCCGCTACGTGGGTCTCGACCCGGACGTCGGGGACTTCTCCGCGGCGGAGTCCTCGGCCGGGATGCTGCGCGGCAGCGGCACCGCGCTGCCGGTGCGCACCGGCAGCGTCGACGTCTGCTTCTCGTCCAATGTGCTCGAACATGTCTCGGAGCCGACCCGGATGCTGGACGAGATGGCCCGGGTGACGAAGCCCGGCGGTGTCCTCTTCGTCTCGTTCACCCCGTGGTTCTCCCCGTGGGGCGGGCACGAGACCGCGCCCTGGCACTACCTGGGCGGGCAGCGGGCCCGGCGGCGGTACGAGCGGCGCAACGGACGCCCGCCCAAGAACCGGTTCCGGGAGACGCTCTTCCCGGTCTCCATCGCCGACGCGCTGCGCTGGGCCCGGGGCAACCCGGAGGTCGAGGTGCTGGACGCGCTGCCCCGCTACCACCCCTGGTGGGGCCGGTGGATCGTCCGGGTTCCCGGGGCGCGGGAGATCGGCTCGTGGAACTTCCTGCTCGTGCTACGTAGGGCCGGTGAACGGCCGGACGGTGCCGGGCAGGTGGAAAAAGTAGGGCTGACCGGGGGTCGCGGCCAGATGTGACCAGGTAGTAACCTCGCGGCCATCGCATTGATCGATGACGACGAAATTGAGCTCCTTCAGGGAGGAAAACATGAAGCACCGCGCCATCGGTGCCGTGCTGTTCGGGGTCGGCGTACTGCTCCTGGCGCTGGCCGCCGGGCTGGTGTTCGTCGTGGCCCCCGCACTGACCAAGCTCCCGTACGACCTGGAGGCTTCGACGTCGGTGGCGGAAGCCAGCAACGCGAAGTTCCTCCAGATCAGCAACGGGACCATCAAGGTCAACGACGGCGACCTCAGGTCCACGGTCCTGGTCAACCAGCTGAAGGACGAGACCGCGAAGCTCGGCGGCGACCTCGACGGCAAGGCCGTGGTGTGGCAGGTGGGCCAGACCGTGGACCGGAAGGACAACAAGGAGCTGGTCAGCGCGTACGGTGCCAAGCTCGCCCTGGACCGGGTCTCCGGCGAGGCGCTGAAGTGGCAGGGCCAGTGGCTCGACGACACCGGCCAGCGCGACACCGGGATCCAGTTCGCCGGCCAGATCTACAAGTTCCCGTTCCACACCGAGAAGCGGGACTACAAGATCTTCGACCGTGACCTGCGTCAGGTCCGCGACGCGAAGTTCGCCGGTACGGAGACCATCAAGGGCATCGAGACGTACCGGTTCGAGCAGGTGATCACCGACGAGCAGTTGACCCTCGACGCGACCCGGCTCACCCCACTGCTGGCCACCTTCGCGCCGGGTGCGACCGACGCGAAGCTTGTCTACAGCAACCAGCGCACCGTCTGGGTGGACCCGGTGACCGGGTCGTACATCAAGGTGCGCGAGGTGCAGAAGAAGGTCCTCACCCCGAACCTCGGCACGCCGACCACGCTGCTGGACGCGGACTTCTCGTACAACGACGCGACCATCACCGCCTCGGCCAACCGCGCCAAGGAGAGCCGGGACAGCCTCCAGCTGCTCAGCGTCTACGTGCCGGTCGGCCTCGCCGTGCTGGGCCTGGTGCTGATGATCGGCGGCCTGCTGGTGGCGCGCCAGGGCGCGGTCGCCACGGCCGGCGAGGCGCGGCACCGCGCGGACCCGCCGGTGCCCGCTCCGGTCGATGCGCCCACCCGCCACGAGAAGCCGGTCGTGGACCGCGAGGGCGGCCCGCTGAGCGACGAGATTCCGCCCGCCTCGACGAACTGGCGCGCGGACGACGAGCCGACGGTGCCGACCCAGCGTCCCGCGTCCGACGAGTCCGAGAAGCACTGACGCGGGCAGCAGCATCCCGAAGGGCCGGGTCGATCCTTCGACCCGCCCCTTCGCGTTGGCGTCGGCACACTCAGCACTTGTTGCCCAATCGCAACCTGTCGATGGTGTGGCTGGAGCTCAGCCTCCACTGACCTGGGTCCCTCTGGTGACCGGGGGCGGGCCGTCCCGCCCGCCCCCGGCCCGAGCACTCAGAGGCGGGCCAGCGCCTTGCGCAGCGGGTCGAGCCCCAGCGAGCCGAGGTCGAGCGCCTGCCGGTGGAACTCCTTGAGGTCGAAGTCGGCGCCCTTGCGGGCCTTCGCATCCTCGCGGGCCTGGAGCCAGATCCGCTCACCCACCTTGTACGACGGCGCCTGCCCCGGCCAGCCCAGGTAACGGTTGAGCTCGAAGCGCAGGTTCTCGTCCGGCACCCGGCAGTGCGCCCGCATGAACTCCCAGCCCAGCTCCGGCGTCCAACGCTCGCCCGGGTGGAAGCCGAACGGGTTGTCCTTCGGGATCTCCAGCTCCAGGTGCATGCCGATGTCGACGATCACCCGGGCCGCGCGGAACGCCTGCCCGTCGAGCATGCCGAGCTTGTCGCCCGGGTCCTCCAGGTAACCCAGGTCGTCCATCAGCCGCTCGGAGTAGAGCGCCCAACCCTCGCCGTGCCCGGAGACCCAGCAGAGCAGCCGCTGCCAGCGGTTGAGCAGCTCGGCCCGGACGGCGGTCTGCGCCACCTGGAGGTGGTGGCCCGGCACGCCCTCGTGGTAGACCGTGGTCACCTCGCGCCAGGTGGAGAAGTCGGTGATGCCCTGCGGCACCGCCCACCACATCCGCCCCGGGCGGGAGAAGTCCTCGCTCGGCCCGGTGTAGTAGATCGCCCCGTCGCTGGTCGGCGCCAGGCAGCACTCGATCCGCCGGACCTGCTCGGGGATGTCGAAGTGGGTGCCGTGCAGCTCGCTGATGGCCTTGTCGGCCAGCGCCTGCATCCAGTCCCGGAACGCCTCCTTGCCCTGGATGGTCCGGGCCGGGTCGGCGTCGAGCGCCGCCACCGCCTCGTCGATGGTCGCGCCCGGACCGACGATCTTTCCGGCCAGCGCACGCATCTCGGCTTCCAGCCGGGCCAGTTCCGCGAAACCCCAGGCGTACGTCTCGTCGAGGTCGACCTTCGCACCGAGGAAGTACTGGGAGGCCAGCTCGTACCGTTCCCGGCCGGCGGCCTGCTTGTCCCGCCCGTGCGGGGCCAGCTCGGTGCGGAGGAACTGACCGAACTCGGCGGTGGCGGCGGTGGCGGAGGCCGCGCCCCGGCGCAGCTCGGCGCCGAGGGTGCCGTCCGCGCCGAGCCGCTCCACCAGGCCGTGGAAGAAGTTGTCGCCGGCCGGGTCGGTCCAGACGTCGCACTGCTTGGCCACCTCGACCAGCTGCACCTTCGAGCTGACCTGGCCGGCGGCGGCCGCCTCGCGCAGCGTGGTCTTGTAGTCCTCCAGCGCTGCGGCGAACCGGTTGAGCCGGACGGCGATGTTGGCCTGGGCGGCCTCACCGTCGGTCGGCATCAGGTCGAAGACCATCCGGATCTCGTGCAGCCCGCTGGCGATCACGCTGATCTCGCTCGTCACCTCGCCCGCGTCGTACCGGGCGAGGTCCAGGCCGAGGCGTTCCTGCATGGCCTCCTTGGCCGTCCGCTCGGTCTCCGACTCCGGCTCGGTCACGTCGAGGTCGGCCAGGGTGCGCCGGGTCAGCTCAGCGCGGGCCGCGTAGCCGGCCGGCGAGAGGTCGTCGAGCTGGTCGTCGTAGCCGGCGATGCCGACAAAGGTGGCGCCGGTCGGGCTAAGCGGGGCCCAGTCGGCCACGTAGCGGTTCGCGAGGTCATCGATTCGTCCCACGCTGCGACCCTACGTGACCGGCCGGCCCGGATGTCGAGCGTGGTTGGCATGTTCGTGGCAGCAGCCGCGCCGGGTCGACGTCGATCGGGAACGGGGCCCGGGCGCGCAGCCGCTGCCCGCCGACCGCCCGCGCGGTCCGGACGTAGCGCCCGTCACCGCCGAGGTCGAACAGCTCGGCCGCCACCCGCTGTGGTGCGCGACACGGCGTCCGATTTTCGCGGGACATCGTCGTACCGCTGCGGCAGAGTGTCAGGGGTGAACACCCACGTCACTCCTGACCGGGCGCCGCTGCGCAGCTGGCTGCCGGGCTTCCTGGCGCTCGCCGCGATCTGGGGGGCGAGCTTCCTGTTCATCAAGGTCGGCGTCGAGGAGCTGCACCCCCTGCACCTCACCCTCTATCGGGTGGCCACCGGCGCGCTCACCCTGCTGGTGGTGCTCGCCGTGCTCCGCGACCGGCTGCCCCGCGAGCCCCGGGTCTGGGCGCACCTGGTCGTGGTCGCGGCGTTCGGGGTGGCGATCCCGTTCACCCTCTTCGGCTTCGGCGAACAGCGCGTCGAGTCGATGCTCGCCGGCATCTGGAACGCCACCACGCCGCTGATCGTGCTGCCGCTGGCGGTGCTGGTCTTCCGCACCGAGCGGTTGACCGTGCGCCGGGCGGTCGGGCTCGGGCTGGGTTTCCTCGGTGTGCTGGTGGTGCTCGGCGTCTGGGAGGGCGTCGGTGGATCGCACTTCACCGGCCAGCTGATGTGCTTCGGTGCAGCGGCCTGCTACGGCGTGGCCATCCCGTACCAGAAGAAGTTCATCGCCGGCAGCGCGTACTCCGGGCTGTCGCTCTCCGCGGCGCAGCTGTTGATGGCGACGGCGCAGCTCGCGGTGGTCGGGCCGCTGGTGGCCGGGGCACCGCCGGTGCCGACCGACCTGTCGGCGCCGGTGCTGGGCAGCGTGCTCGTCCTCGGCGCGCTCGGTACCGGGCTGGCCTTCGTGATCAACCTGCGCAACATCCGGGTGGCGGGCGCGAGCACCGCCTCCACGGTGACCTACCTGATCCCGATCTTCGCGGTGCTGATCGGCGCGGTGGTGCTCGGCGAGCGGATGAACTGGCACCAGCCGGTCGGCGCGCTGGTCGTGCTGCTCGGTGTCGCGGTGGCGCAGGGCCTGGTCGGCCGGCGCCGCCCGCGTGCGACGGCCGGCGTACCCGCCGTGCCCGCCACGCAACCCGCCGCCCGCTGACCGCCCGGCGCTCGTCGGCGGACAACCAGTGACTGCCCCGGAAGGGGGGTGGGTCAGCGTCGGGTCCGGGCCCACTTCAGCAGGCGGTCCGCCGGCCAGGTGTTGACCACCAGGTCGGCGGGGACGCCGCAGAGCGCGGCCCGTTCGCAGCCGAACCGCTGCCAGTCCAGCTGCCCCGGCGCGTGCGCGTCGGTGTTGATGGCGAACCGGCAGCCCGCCTCCAGGGCCCGGCGGATCAGCCGCTTCGGCGGGTCCTGCCGTTCCGGTCGGGAGTTGATCTCGACGGCTACCCCGCGCTCGGCGCACGCGGCGAAGACCGCGTCCGCGTCGAAGTCGCTCTCGCCCCGGGTACGCGGCCGGTGCGCCCGGTCACCCGGACCCTGCACCCCGGCCGGGCGGGACGACACCATCCGCCCGGTGCAGTGGCCGAGGATGTCCAGGTGCGGGTTGGCGATCGCGGCCAGCATCCGCCGGGTCAGCTTCGCCCGCTCGTCGTTCAGCCCGCTGTGCACGGAGCCGACCACCACGTCCAGCCGGGCCAGCAGCTCGTCGGTCTGGTCGAGCGAGCCGTCGGCGAGGATGTCCACCTCGATGCCGGTGAGGATGCGGA
This sequence comes from Micromonospora sp. NPDC047548, assembly GCF_040642975.1. Classification (NCBI taxonomy): domain Bacteria; kingdom Bacillati; phylum Actinomycetota; class Actinomycetes; order Micromonosporales; family Micromonosporaceae; genus Micromonospora; species Micromonospora sp. NPDC047548. Next base: position 54,206 of record NZ_JBEYTI010000027.1, on the reverse strand, counting down.
ACCCCTCGGGCAGCGCCTCGTTCACCGCCGCGACGTGGTCGAGCTGCTTGCGCAGCCGGTCCGCGGTGAGGCCCCGGGCCACCTTGAGCCGGGGCGAGTGGTCGGTCAGCACCACGTACTCGTGACCCAGCTCGACCGCCGCGAGCGCCATCTCCTCGATCGGTGACCCGCCGTCGGACCAGTCGGAGTGGGTGTGGCAGTCCCCGCGCAGCGCGGTCCGCAGGATGGTGGCCGCGGCATCCAGGTCGGTGCCCTCGGTGGCGACCAGCCGGCGCAGGTAGACCGGCTCCTCGCCGGCCAGCGACTCGGCGATGCAGCGGGCGGTGACGTCGCCGACCCCGGCCAGCTCGGTGAGCTTCCCGGTGCGGGCCCGCTCGGCGACCTCCTTCGCCGGCAGCCCGGCGAGGGCCTTCGCCGCCGACCGGAACGCCCGGACCCGGTAGGTGGCCTCGTTGGCCCGTTCCAGCAGGAACGCGATCCGGCGCAGGTCGGCGATGGGGTCCCGGGCACTCATGACCTGCAAACTACGCGCCTGCGCCGCCGGTCGGGGGTACGACCGGCGGCGCAGGCTGGTGGTGGTACGCCGGGATCAGGCGTACGGCAGGGTGACCAGCGAGCGGTCGCCGATGCCGAGGGTGGTCGGGTTCGTGCCGATGGCGGACCAGACCTCCACCTTCACCGTGCCGTTCGACAGGTTGCCCGGGGTGCCGGCGGCGGAGAGCAGCCCGGCGTTCTGCGTGTAGTGCTCGTAGCCGGGCACCGGATCGGTGGCGAAGTAGCGGTACGTCTCCACCCGGTCGAAGCTCCCGTCGCCGGTCAGGTCGTAGGAGACCCGCGCCTGCACCCCGTTGCCGACCGCCTGGCCGGCGTCGAGGAACAGGTCGAACGCGGTCTGCCCACCGGAGTACGTCATGGTCAGGCCGGTCGCGGTGAAGACCACCGGGTTGGTCGGCGTGCCGTCGTGGTTGGTGCCGCCGGCGCTCGCCACCGTGGTGGTCGTGGCACCGCCGGCCGCCCCCAGGCCACCGCCGGGGAGCAGGTACCGCGTCGGCGAGCCGGCCGGCGGCGGCGTGGTGGGGGTGGGGGTGGGCGTCGGGCTCGGGCTCGCGCCGCCGCTCGCGTTGCCCCCGCTCCAGGTGTACGCCCCGATGGTCGCCGTCCTGCCGGCCGCGACGGTGAGCCGGGTGCCGTCGGACCAGGTGACCGTGAGCGGCGCGGCGGTGATGTTGCTGGCCACGTAGGTGCGGGCGCCGTTGCGGGTGAAGACGGCGGCCAGCGGGTGGTTGGCGGTGACACCGGTGTCCACCTGACCCAGTGCCGCGAGGTTGCGGATCCAGTGGAAGGTGTGGGCGCGGTTCTCCCCCTCCTCCGGGATGTAGCCGGGGTTGGCGCGCAGCTTCGCCAGCGCCGCGTCCGGGTCGCCGAGGGCCAGGAACTGCCAGAGGATGTCCTGCCAGACGGTGGGTTCCCCGCCGTTGTTGCGGACGAGTTCGGCGTAGTTGGTCCTGGTGTAGGCCGGGCGGTAGCCCAGGTAGAGGTGGCCGCCGGTGACCGGCAGCATGTTGATGCCCTGGATCATCTCCGGGTCGGCGCTGAACCAGGTGGAGTACGCTCCGCCGTCGCCCCAGACCATGCCGACCGCCGAGTGCCCGAACCCGGCCGGGAAGTTCTCGTCGTCGACGTCGAACCAGTACTCCTGGATCGCCGCCGCCTGGGTGGTGTAGATGAAGACGCCGGCGTCCCGCACGGCGGTGTTGCCGGTGGCCTGCCCCCACTGGATGAGGGCATTGGCGAAGTTCATCCCCTCGGACGACGACTCCTGGTTGTTGCCGGCGTTGAACGAGCCGTGCCCGGAGGCCCAGTCGTGCCCGGCGTAGATGTCGAAGTCCCGCAGGTACGGGAAGCGGGTGTCCTCGCGGCTGTAGTTGTTGGCGTCCCGGATGAGCAGGTCGACCATGCCGCCGTACTGGGCGGTGGTGGCCCACGTCGGGTCGAACTTGGCCAGCGTCGCGGCGGCGGCGATGAAGTAGCCGTAGTGGAAGTGGTGGTCGTTGAGCTCCTGGTCGGACCCGTACGAGGCGGGGTAGCCGATCAGGGTCCCCCAGTTCCGGTCGTAGTAGAAGACGCGGGCGGTCTTGCCGGGGGTGGCGGTGAACCAGTCGTTCAGCGTGGCGCGGATGGCGTTCAGCGCGGCGGTACGGGTCTCCGTGTCACCGACCAGGTCGGCGATCTCGGCGATCCGGGCGGCCCGCCCGAGGCCCTTGCCGTTCCAGTAGGTGTCGGTGCCGCGCAGGTCCATCGGGTTGCCCCGGACGGCCGCGAGCTGGTCCTTGAGCTGGGCCAGGTCGGCGCCGGCGCCGGTGCCGACGGCGGGCAGTTCCGGCAGCACCCCCTGGTAGGTCATCGCGGTGCGGAACTCGCTGACGCCGGTGAGCACCTTCATCCGGCCGCGCGGGGACGGGTAGCTCTGGCCGATCGGGGTGGCGCCGGCCAGGGCCTTCCACTGGTGCGGGTAGAGGCTCACCACCGTCTGGGTGGCGGTGCCCTCCCGGGGCGTGGTGGTGAAGGCGTACGTGGTGGTGACCCGGCTGCTGGCCTGGTCGTAGGAGTACGCGACCCGGGTGCCGGTGACGTGCGCGTGGGCGTACCGGCCGTAGCTGGTGGCGAGGGCGGCGCGGGTGGCGGCGTCGGTGCTCGGCGTGGTGGGCAGCAGGGCGACGGAGAAGTAGTCCCGGCCGGCGAGGGTGGAGGTGATCCGCCCGCCGGAGACCGTCCAGGTGGCGCCGGCGGGGGCGTAGGCGACGTAGTCGTGGCCCCGGACGGTGAACCCGATGGTGCCGCCGCTTGCGGACCAGACGGTCGGGCTGCCGCCGGTGGCGTTGATCAGCGCCTCGCCGCCGCTGGTGCGGAGGTACGCGAACGGCAGGCCGTGCCCGATGGTGGCCCGCAGGGTGCGGGCGCCGTCGCTCCAGTACGGGCTGACCGTCCAGTCCGTCCAGTCGTCGACCTTGACGACCGGCGCGCCGAGCGCGGTGACGCCGACCCGGATGTCCTCGGCGTACGCGTACTTGTACTCGCCCACCCCGGTCGCGGTGCCGGTGATGGTGGGGGTGGAGGTGGCGGAGAAGCCGAGTCCGTCGCCGAACGGCTGGTAGGAGACGGGGTGCGCGTGCAGCGGTTCGCTGTACGCGCAGTTGGTCCGCTTGTACAGCAGCGACGACCACCAGTCGTTGGTGGGGACGGGGCCGGCCGGCGCGTTGGCGGTGACGAACTGCCGGGGGTTGCTGGACAGGTCGCCGCAGCCGGTGGGCAGGGGGCCGACCCGGTCGGTGGTGTAGCTGCCGGCGCCGACGGTGGCGGCTTCGGCGGTGGCGGTGGCGGTGGCGGTGAGGGCGGCGACGAGGACGGCCAGGGCGGTGGTGGCGGCGAGCACCCAGGGGGTGCGGCGGTGTGGGACGGGAGGGTTCATCGTTCCTCCAGCGCGCCGGGTCAGGGGACCGGCGTCGCGGTTCGTCGGAATCGGGAGGTTTGTTACACGGGAGAGCGCTCTCTCATCCGGACGTTAACGATTGATAAGACATTCGTCAATGTGTCGATCAGATGACGCACCCGGTTCCGGGCCGCCGGGTGCTCCGGTCAGCCGGCGCCCGTGGTGGTGCGCGGGGCCTTCGGGCAGCCGTGTTTGCGCTCCCAGGTGGTCACCTCGGCGGCCGGCGAACGGTTGCCGCGCTTGCGCCACGAATCGAGGTAACTCGCCGGCCAGACGACGCCCCGCCGGATCCACCAGTCGTCGTGCCCGGTGCACTTCGGCGACAGGCCGAAGTGGAGGTGGCAGACGTTGTTCGCGTTGCCGGTCCGCCCCACCTTGCCGAGCTGCTGCCCCGCCCGTACCCGCACGCCGGCGTCGACGCCGGCGCTGATCGCGCTCAGGTGCGAGCCGTAGTACCGCACCCCGTCGTCACCGAGCAGCGACACCGAGAGCCCGCCGTTGTACGGCCCCAACGGCCCCCGCCGGTCGAACCGGTCCACCCGGCTCACCTCCAGGATCGTCCCGTCGGTCACCGCCACGACCGGCTCCCCGCAGTCGGCGAAGATGTCCGTGCCCGGGTAGGCCGAGTGGGTCGGGTGGTAGGCGACGTCGTCGGCGCGTACCGGAAAGACCCGCCGCAGGGGCGCGCGGGACGCCGACGGCGACGGCCCGGCCGGGCTCGCAGAGGGCGCGGCCGCGGCCGGCAGGTCCGCGGTGGCCGCCGCGGACGGGGAGCCCCAGACGGTGCTCGGCGCGGCGGCCGGCCGGTCGCCGGGCGCGCAGCCGGCGAGCAACGCCGGCGCGAGCAACAGCAGGACCGGGTACGCCGGGCGCGGGCGGCGGCCGGTCGATCGCGACGACATCCGGACATCCTGGCAGACGGATACGGTGGGAGGGTCCCCGGAGCAACCGGGGCCCGTGGACGGGAGCAGTGACGGCGATGGACGGTCAGCCCACGTACCCGGCCGGGCCGGCCGCCGGGCAGTTCATGACGCGTACCCCCTCGGGCCTCTTCCCCTCCGGGCCACCCCGCCGGCCGACCTGGCGCGAGCCCCACCCGGTGACCGGCAGCGGGGTCGCCGCCGGTGGCGCGCTCGCCGCCGCCTGGCTGGTGCTCTTCGGCCTGCTCGGCCGGGACGTCCCCGGCTACGCGTGGTGGACCGTGGTCGCCGGCGTGCTGGCCTGGTTGGCCGCCCTCGCACTCGTCCGGTACGGCGACCGGGGGGTGGCCGCCGGAGTGGCGATCGTCACAGCGGGTGGTTGGAGCATCGCGTTCGCGCTCGTGGCCATGCGCTGGGCGACCAGCGCGGACTGGCCGATGTGGTGACGCTGGGTGATCGACTGGCTCCGCTTCGAACGCCATCTTGACGTACTCGCTGTAACTGGGGACGCTTTCCGGTATGGCCTGGACCACCCCGCGGCTCGACCCTGAGCGCAGCCGTCGCCGCCTGCAGATTCTCGCCGAGCTGGCGGGGGCCCGCGCGGTACGACAGCGGGACAAGCCGCAGCGGGAGCGCACCGCGCGGCTGCGACAGCTGATCGCCACCCGGCGTCGCGTCGCCGGCTGACCGATTTTCCAGGATTGACCGGCCCTTCGGGGCGTTGACCGGTCGCCTGCCGACCCGACCGGTTAACGTGCACGCGTAACGAGTCGGCGTGCTGTGCCGAGGCCTTTGGGGGGACCGTGTCGTACTTCGCTGCCGGAGTGGTGCGCGACGAGGGCGGCTGGAGCGCCGCCGAGGTGAACCTACGGGGCGCCTCCGACATCGACGATGTCGCCGACCGGCTGCGCGACGTCGAGCCCGACGCCGACCTGTCGCTGCTCTTCGTCGAGGCGGACGACGCCTATCTGGTGATCCTGCGCCTGGACGAGGGCGAGGACCTGCGGGTCTTCGGCTCCGACTCGGCGTACGCGGAGGAGTCCCGGCTGGGCGCGCTGCTGGTCGGCGACCTGAAGACCTCGGTCACCGGGCTGGAGGAGAGCGAGGAGCCCCGGCCGGCCGCCACCGGCGACGAGGAGAGCGACCAGCCGGCGGTCGACCCGGAGGCCGACCCGGTCGGCGACGCCGACATCCTCGCCGACCTGGGCATCTCCGCCCAGCGGCTGCTCCGGCTCTGTGCCCACGAGGGGATGCTCCCGGCCGACGTCACGACCGAGGTGTGCCAGGTGCTCGGGTGCGTCGACGTGGTCGAGGAGCTGCGTGAGGTCTGACCCGCCGTCCTCCGACGGGGTCGCCCTGCCGGGTGGCGGTTCGCCGCTGGCCGGGGCCGCCGAGCCGGTCGACGCGACCGACCCGGCGCTGGAGACCGTACGCCCGGGGCAGCCGACCCCCGGGGCCGTGGGCCGGGTCGGGCCCGGCGCGCACGAAGGGCTGGCCGACCCGGGCGGGGCGGGCCGCCGGCAGCGGCACGAACTGTGGATGCGCCGGGCGCTGGAGGTGGCGGTCACCGGCCCGGACACGCCCGCCTTGGGCCCGGACGGCGCGGGTGGCGCCGACGACATCCCCGTCGGCGCCGTGCTCTACGGGCCGGACGGGGCCGAGGTGTCGATCGGGCGCAACGAGCGCGAGCTGACGGGTGACCCGACCGCGCACGCCGAGGTGCTGGCGCTGCGCCGGGCCGCCGAGCGGTTGGGTCGCTGGCGGCTCGACGGCTGCACGCTGGTGGTGACCCTGGAGCCGTGCACGATGTGCGCGGGCGCGCTGGTCCTGGCCCGGGTGTCGACCGTGGTCTTCGGCGCCTGGGAGCCCAAGACCGGGGCGGCCGGCTCGCTCTGGGACGTGCTGCGCGACCGCCGGCTCAACCACCGCCCGGAGGTCTACGGCGGTGTCCTGGAGTCGGAAAGCGCCGCGCTGCTGCGCGCCTTCTTTCGCTGACCACCGGCCCGCCCGTCCGGCCCGCGGGTCACCCGCCGTCCGGTGCGTCGGTCTCCGGCCGGTCAGGCCGGGGTCGGTGCGGGGCGGAGCAGGGTCGCGGCCACCGCGCGGGCGGTCTCGGTCCACGGGGCGGGCCGCAGGGTCGCCGGGTCGAGCCGGACGATCGCCCGCCGGCCCTCGGCGTGCACGGTGCCGCCGTCCACCGAGCGGAACCGGTAGGCGTACTCGGCGCTGCTGGTGCCGAAGTGTTCGAGCCAGAAGTGCACGGCCACCGGCCCGGTGCCGGTGATCGGGGCGCGGTAGCTGATGCTGAACTCGCGGACCGCGTGGAACACGTCGGGGGCACTGTGCTGCCCGCCCTGGAAGGAGACGCCGCGGTCCGCCCAGTACGGCGTCAGGGCCCGTTCCAGCAGCACCGCGTACCGGGCGTTGTGCAGGATGCCGAAGGCGTCGAGGTCGTCGAAGTGCACACCGACGTGCTCGACGTGACCGAACTCGACGGCGGGCTGGTCGGCGATGGCGTGGCTCATGAGGGGCCTTCCGGTAGCAGGGTGGGATCGGGGCACAACGCCCGTAGGCGGTTCAGCAGGCCCTGGCGGGCGTGCCGGTAGGCGGTGTCGGGGTCCAGCAGCCGGGACCGCATGGCGGCGGTGATGCCGAGCGCGTCGATCTCGTACGCCAGTTGCGGGACGTCCACGTCGGCGGGGAGTTCGCCGGCGGCGACCGCCTCCCGGACGAGGTGTTCCAGGAAGGCGGTCCAGCGGCCGAACACCTCGGCGAGCCGGTCCCGGACCGGGCCGGGCCGGGCGTTGTACTCGAAGTCGGTGCTGGCGAAGAAGCAGCCGCCGGGGAGCACCCGGGCGGCGTAGAAGTCGATCCGGGCCTGGTGCAGGGCCCAGAGCCGCCGTACGCCCCGGGGGGCGCGCAGGGCCGGGTCGATGATCCGCTCCTGCCACTGCTCCACCGCCCGGTCGACGGTGGCGAGCTGGAGCGCCTCCTTGGACCGCCAGTGCGCGAACAGGCCGGACTTGCTCACCCCGAGCGTGTCGGCCAGCTGTGCGAGGGAGAGCCCGTGCAGCCCGACCTCGGTGGCCAGGACCACCGCGGCGTCCAGCACGGCGGTGCGGGTCCGGTCGCCCCGCGCGACGCGTCCGTCGACTGTCATGGGGAGAGGTTAATCAAAAAGCACGATCGGTCGTATTGTTTCGGCCGGTGACGGTGGTCACTCCCCGGACACGCCGCCGCCCCGCCATCCGGGGATGACGGGGCGGGGTCGGGAAGGTGGAAGGTCAGGCGATGGCGGTGTCCAGGGCGATCTCGACCATCTGGCTGAAGGTCTGCTCGCGCTCGGCGGAGGTGGTCTTCTCACCGGTCTTGATGTGGTCGCTGACGGTCAGGAGGGTCAGCGCCCGCGCCTTGAACCGGGCGGCGATCGTGTAGAGCGCCGCCGACTCCATCTCGACCGCCAGCACCCCGTAGTCGGCCAGGGCGTCGTAGAGGTCCGGCCGGTCGGTGTAGAAGGCGTCCGCCGCCAGGATCGGCCCGACGTGCATGGTGATGCCGCGCCGCTCGGCCACCTCGACCGAGGTACGCAGCAGCCCGAAATCGGCCACCGGGGCGTAGTCGATCAGCCCGTCGAACCGCATCCGGTTCATGTTCGAGTCGGTGGACGACCCGATCGCGGCGATGACGTCGCGCAGCTGGAGGTCCTCGGTGAGGGCGCCGCAGGAACCGACCCGGATCAGGGTCTTCACGCCGTAGTCGTTGACCAGCTCGTGGGCGTAGATGGAGGCGGACGGCATGCCCATGCCGGAACCCTGGACGGAGACCGGCACGCCGTTCCAGCGGCCGGTGAAGCCCAGCATGCCCCGGACCGTCGAGTAGCACGTGGCGTCCTCGAGGTAGGTCTCCGCGATCCACTTGGCCCGCAGCGGGTCGCCCGGCATCAGGACCCGCTCGGCGATCTCTCCCGGCTTCGCGCCGATGTGCGTACTCATGGCAAAGATCCTGCCAGGTTGGCTGCGGGGATACCGGTTCGGCACCCAGACCCGGGGTCCTGTACCCTCGTCGGCGGTGGCGTGTCCGAGCGGCCTAAGGAGCACGCCTCGAAAGCGTGTGAGGGTTTACGCCCTCCGAGGGTTCAAATCCCTCCGCCACCGCTCGTGAAGTGCGAAAACGCCCGGTCGATCCGCGAGGATCGGCCGGGCGTTCCGCTTGTGGTCTCAGTTGGCGCTCAGAACGTCGGTAGCCGGCGCTCTCCTTCCCGGCCGGGCCGGTCGCCCGAGGCTTCCCAGAGCGGCCCTCCGACCCGGGTTGAGGTGTTCGCGGTGAGGTCGGGTAGTGGCGGTGCGAGAACGGGCGGCCGGCCGGGATGCCCGGTTCGTACCACGGGGTGCTTGTGTGCCAACCGGTGGTCGATTGGGCGTTTGTCGACCTGGAATCGATGTTGACCGGCTTCCTCCCGAACACTATGGTGATCATTGTCTCGGGGGGATCCATTGTGGCCGGTGCGTCTGGACGGCGAGCGGAGGGCTTACCTCGCTGCGGGATGTTCCAGCGCCAGCGAACGAGAGTCGCGGCCGACTCGCCAGTCCGAGTGCTGGCGTGACCGTGTCCGTACCGGCCCGGAATCTTGAGACGTAACCCCGTGCCGGCTGTCCCGGCGCGGCCCGTTCGTCGAAAGGTAACTGTGTTCAAGAAGAGCCGTAGGGTGGCGACCGGCCTCGCCGCTGCCGCCCTCACCCTACTGTCCACGGCCGCACCGGCTCAGGCGGACACCGACGCCGTCGCCACCACCTTCTTGTCGTTTCGTTCCATGAGCGACACCAGCCTGTGTCTGACGGTCGCCGGCGCCAGTGTCACCAACGGTGCCCACGCCATCATGGCGACCTGCAACGGTGGCGCCGAGCAGAACTGGTACTGGTACGGGTCCGCTCAGCTCGTCAACGCCAAGAGCGGCAAATGCCTCTCGATCGAGGGCGGCAGCATGGCAGCGGGCGCACACGCCATCCAGTGGACCTGCATCTACGGTGCGCCGGAGCAAGGCTGGACCCAGCAGGGCTACGTGCAAAAGAACAATAAGAGCGGCCTGCGGCTGAGCCGCCTGGACGGCACCTCGGTGAACGGCGGCCATGTTGGGCAGTTGGGCCCCAACTCGGGCCAGTACTGGGGCTACTACGGGACCTGACAGCCAAGCTGACCCTCGACGGCACGTACCACTGTCGCCCGGGCCCGGCGGGAAACCGCCGGGCCCGGCCCGTTCGTCCGGAGGCACCTGGTCCGCCCGGACCCCGTCGACCGGTACACCGGATCCCTCCGCCACCGCGGCTGAACAGGCAAAACGCCTGGCGAGTCCGAGAGGACCAGCCAGGCGTTTTGTCTTGTGGTCTCAGTTGGCGCTGCGCTCAATTCGCAGCGAGCTGGGCAGATGCGTCCAGTGCAGGCGGGGTTCCGGCCAAGCGGTGTAGCCGTGACAGCGCGACGACGCGGGTGGCCAGCACGCTGGTGTTCATCACGGCCGCGACCGCCGTCCAGGTGATCAGCGCCATCGAGTAGTAGCACAGTTGGATGAAGGTGACGTCCCGGCCGCCGCCGACGAGCCGGCCGAGCAGATCCGGAAGGGCTATCAGCAGGGCGAGGGGGATGAGCCGGGGCAGCAGCCGCAGGGCGAGCCGCCAGGACGGCCGGGTGGCGCACCGGTCTGCCCAGATCCGGGTGCGTCGCAGGTTGCGGATGCCAAGGAACAGGCTCAGCAGGGTGAGGCCGGCCAGCGTCAGGTCGACAATCAGCCGTACCGGTGCGTCGGACGACGGCTCGCCCCCGGTCACGAGGGTGGCCAGCCTGTCCGCGAGCGGAGTGATGCCTTCGTTGGCTAGGCCGATTCCGCTGTTGCCCATCACCGCGATGCCGTAGCCGTCGGGGAGTAGAAGTTCGTGGGCGGTGTGGGTGAACCATATGCCGTTGTGCTTGACCCGGCCTTTCTGGTCGGTGTCCCACCCCATTCCGTATGTCCACCGCGGGTCCGACGAGGTGTGCATCGCGGCGATGCTCGCGGCCGAGACCAAGCGTGCCCCATTCCCGGCCAGGCCCGCGTTGCTTTGCATGCTCAGCCATTTCGCCATGTCCGCAGCCGTGGTGATCACGCCGTCGGAGCCGTTGACGAACCGCTTCGGCTCGATGGCGGGAATCGACGCGCCGTAGGCGTAAACGTATCCCTTGCGGGCGTCATGCGGCAGATCGCGCGGGGTTTGGTCGATCGTGGTGGTCGCCAGCATGCCGATCGGCTCGAAGACATGACGCCGCAGATAGTCCGTGAACGGCTCGCCCGCGACGACTTCCACCAGCCGGGCGGCAAGGTGGTAGTTCGTATTCGTGTAGAAGTGCTTCGTGCCGGGCTCGACGGCCAACGTCGCGCTCCGGGCTCGTGTTACGGCGCCAGCCAGCGAGTCCGGCTGAGGCAGGCTCTTCTCCGGGAACGTGCCGTCGGTGATCCCGGAGGTCTGGTTCAGCAGTTCGCGTACCGTGATCTGCGCTCCCCGAGGATCGGCGATCCGGAAATCGGGCAGGTAGTCGCGCACCGGCCTGTCCAGGGTCACCTTTCCCGCTTCGACCAGCTGCATCACGGCGAGCGCGGTGAACGACTTGCTGACGGAGGCCACCGGCATCGGGGTCGTCCCGGTCACTGCGGCACCAGAGGAGTCGTGGCCGTATCCGCCCGCGTACAGCACCTGGTCGCCTTTGGTGATCGTCACGGCGATCCCCGGATAGCCCGCCTTGCCGGCGAAGTCGGACACCGCTCGCTCGATCGCAGTCCGATCAGGTCCCTCCTTCGCGGATGCGGTGCCCGGCACCGCCAGAATCACCAAACCGGCTGTGAGCGTTGCTACCAATCCGCGCCACCAGCCCTTGTCCTGCCGCACGTCCTGCTCCGATCGTCTCGTCTACGCCGGCCACGCTATGTACCGCGGCAAACGGGGGCAGGACACGAAGGACACCAAGGACCCCTGACTTTCGTCGGGCCTCGAACGGATCGGCTTTCTGAGGAGCCCTGATGCTCAGTCCTAGTCACGGCCGTCGCCGCTTTCCGGTCTCGGTTCCCCGGCCGCCGCCGTCCATCTGGTGCGCGGTGCTGCCCGGTCGTCCTCGCCCTGCCCGTTCGACCGGTTACGGCCATCGCGCCGCCCCCTTAATGTGACGAGACGTTCACGGCAAGCGGGGGGTGTGGTGCATCGACGTACGGCAAGCGCATCTGTGCTGACTGTCCTGGCCGGTTTGGCAATCGGTGTTCCGGCGGAGGCCGCGGAGGGCGCCCGCACCATCACCCGGGACGGGGTCGTCCTCCAGCACCACCGGGTGGCGAAGGCGGGCACCCCGGTGAAGGGGACCGGCGGCACCCGCTCTGACTTCGACGGCGACGGCGTCGACGACATCGCGGCCACCGGCGACCCCTTCAACTACAACCTGCCCCTGAGCCCGACGGGTGTGGTCGCCGTGCGCTACTCGTCCGCGCCGCAGGTCGACTACTTCCTGGGTGCCATGACGCCGTCGGGCGGCGGCAGCGGCTTCGGCTTGGCACTCGTGGCCGGGGACTTCAACGGCGACCGCTACGACGACCTGGCAATAGGCGACATGGACGAGGTGGATCCCGGTAACAAGACCTACGCCGGCGGGGTCTGGGTCATCCCGGGCAGTCGCACCGGCCTGGTGGTCGACTCGGTGATCCACTTCAACCAGAGTTCGCCGGGCGTCCCCGACACTCCGGAGAACTTCGACCGGTTCGGTGCGGCGCTCGCCGCCGGTGACATCAACGGGGACGGCCGCGAGGACCTCGCGATCGGCGCGTACGGGGAGTCCATCGGCAGCAAGGCGGACGCCGGCGCGGTCACCGTCCTCTTCGGTGGATCGACCGGCCTCACGGCCACCGGCGCCCAGTACCTCCAGCAGGACCAGGCCGCGGTGCCCGGCGCGGCCGAGCGCAACGACCAGTTCGGCTTCTCGCTCGCGATCGGGAAGGTCAACAACAACCGGTACAACGACCTGGTCATCGGCACTCCCCGGGAGAACGACGGCGTGTCCTGGGGCGGCAGCGGCATGGTCACCCTGATGTGGGGCTCGCCGAGTGGTGTGTCGTCCACCGGCGCCACCGCGGTCACCGGTGCGGCGGTGCGCCCCGCGATCGGCCAGAGCGGCACCATCGCCTGGTACCTGGGTGAGGCGCTCGCGATCGGCGACGTGAACGGCGACGGGCTGGGCGAGGTGGTCGCCGGGGCACCCAGCGCGCAGACCCCGCACATCTATGGCGGGCTCGTCGCGGTCTTCACCGGCCGCACCGGCGGCCTGTCCAGCAGCGCCGTACGGGTCATCACTCAGCGCACGGCCGGCGTGCCCGGAGAGCCCGAGGACAATGACCGCTTCGGTGCGGCGCTCGCGACCGGCGACGTGACCGGCGACGGCAGGGCTGACGTGCTGATCGGTGCCCCTGGCGAGGCCGTCGGCCCGCGAGTCGAGGCCGGCATCGTCACCCTGCTCAAGGGCTCCGCCGCCGGGCTGACCGGGAGCGGCGCGCAGGGGTTCGACCAGAACCACCCCGTCGTACCGGGCGGGTCCGAGAGCGGAGACAAGTTCGGTGCTTCCGTGGCCCTGCTGAACCTCAACGGCACCGGCGGGCTCGACGCCGTCGTGGCGTCGACCGGGGAAGAGGTGGGCGGCGACACCGCCGGATACGCGTCCGGGGTCCTGATTCCGTTCCACGGCTCCACCGGCGGGCTCGTACCGCTGAACACCTGGTGGAGCGGTCTGAGCATGCGTACCGAGATCGTCTGGCCCCAGCGGTACGGCATCCGGATCGCCGGGCCGCAGAGCGGCGGGGCGATCTACTGACGCCTCCGCCAACCGGAAACGCCCGGCCGGTCCGTCAGGACCGGCCGGGCGTTTCCGCGTGTGCAGGCTTGGTCGGTGGGCCGGCCACGCGGGACCGGCCCACCGGACCTCACGTGGTCGGGACGGTCACCACCACCTGGTAGTCCACCGTCTTGTAGTGGTTCCCGCCCCACAGCAGCAGCGTGTACGGCCCGGCCGCGGGCAGGACGCAGTACTCCACCGAGGACTGGTTGCAGATGAACCGGCCGGCGTCGTCGTACAGGTTCCAGGTGATGGACTGTTGGTCGACGCGGATGTCGACGTGGCCGGCTGTGGTGGTGGAGAACGAGTGGCAGGCCCTCTGGTTCGGTGCCAGCTGGCCCTGGCCGACGGCCTCGCCGGGGTCGCCGGCCGGGGCCGGTGACAGCGCCGGGCAGCCGACCGGCTGGGAGATGCGCGGCAGCCGGAGGCTGTACGGCGTTCCCTTGCCGTCGATCTGCTGAATGAAGATCCGGTACGGCCCGGCCGTGCTCAGCGTGCAGTCGGAGGCGTCGTGGCCGGACTGGCAGAGGTGCCAGTGCCGCGCGTCCAGGATGTCTGCCCGAAGACCGCTGCGGTCGCGGAGGTGCGGCCCGGCAATGAACAGCTTGCTGCCGGTGGGCTGGTCGAATGTGAAGCAGCGGGCGGCCAGACCGGCCGGGAGGGTGCCGCTGGCCCCCGCCGAGGCCCAGGAGAAGACGTCCTCCGGCAGTTTCCCGCACGCCGACGGCGCCCGCCTCGACTCGACGGAGAGGGTGTAGGCCCCCTTCCCGCTGCCGCTCTCGGTCGTCACCGTGAGCGTGTAGGCACCGGCAGGGCCGAGCCGGCACTGGTCGACGTACTCGCGGTAGGGGTCGAGCTCACAGGCCTTCCAGCCGTCCTGGTGGTTCACCCGGACGGCGAGGCTGACACCCGCCACCTCCACCACTTGGACGTACAGGACGTCCGAGTCGGCGGTCGTGGTGAACGTCCAGGTGTCCTGCGCCTGGCCGATGATCAACCCGCAGCTCTCGACCGTGCCGAAGGTCAGCTTGCCGCCGCAGAAGGAGCGGGGAGGCCGCGGCTGTGGGGTGATGGTGGCCGTCCGGGTCCGGGTCTGCTCCGTCGTCAGGCCTTCGGCCCCGGACCCGGCCGACGACGGGGACGCGGCGAGGGCCCGCGCGGTCGGCGACGACGCCCGGGCGGTCACGGTGGCGGTCGGCGACACCGGGGACACGGCTCCGGTGGGCGCGGTGGACGAACTGGTGGTGGCCGCGGTCGGCGTCATCCCGCTGGCACCTGCGGCGGACGGTCCGACCAGGAACGCCGGCACGGCCAGCACAGCTGCGGCGGCCAGCGCGAGCCGTGGAGTTCCCCTGCTGGTCCGGTTCTCCGGGCAGGCGGACAGGATTGTCCTCACATCAATTCTCCCGTGAAGATGCCGCGTCATCTGCGCGGCGAGAAATGATTCCACGGAAGCCGGTCGTGGACAATCAGTCCATCAGCCGGTGATGGCGCTGGCTCAGCAGGGGCCGTAGCCCTCGTCGAAGAGGCGGCGGGCCCAGTCGGCGTACCCGGCGATGATCTCGCGGACGGCAGTGCCGTCGTGCAGGAAGAGGTACGCCCGGTCGCCGTCGCGGGCGAACAGCCCGTCGAACCGGTACGTCCGCTGCGGAGCATCCAGTTGGGTCGCCCATGGGTAGCTGGCCAGGACCTCGCTGACCGGCGTGCCGACGGTGATCCCCTCCGGGGTGCTCATCGGGTCGTCCAGCCAGAGCAGGACCAGCCGGTCGTCCACGAAGATGGGGCTGGCCGCCCCGTGTCCGGCCAGCGTCGGCCCGCAGGCGTCGACCTCGGCGCGCAGCACCCCGCGGCGGGTCAGCTCCTGCTCGGTGTCGCCGAACTCGATTTCGTCCAGACCGCTCAGGCCGACCACCTCGGTGTCGCCCACCGGCCGGGCCGGCATGTCCGCCCCCAGTGGACGGACGCCGCTGCCCGAGATCGAGGCAGCCGCCAGCAGCATCGCAATGAATGCGAATTGTCGCAGTTTCATGGAATCCCCCAGTCCCCAACGGAACCGGGGCGTTCAGGTTGCTGCTCGTCGGCGGATTGCCGGTATTCCCACTCTTCGGCCAGGTCGTCCCAGTAATCGGCGGACAGGCCCCGTCGCCCGTGCGTCAGCCAGCCGTCGGTGTGCCGCTCCAGGTGCAGCCCCAGCTCGGCGAAGGGATCGATCCACGCGCCGGGCTCCGCCCCGAGCCGGGCGAGCGCCGCGTTGATCGGCCACTCCGCCCGTGGCCCGTCGAGCAGCCGGTCGACGCGCGGTCCCCAGCTCATCTCGCCGCCCAGCCACACCACCGCCGACTGGTAGCCGAGGCCGCCGAAGAATTCCGCCTCCAGGTACGCCACCGGCCCCTGCCGCGACCAGCGCACCAGCAGTTCCGCCAGCGCCGGCGAGAGGACCAGCTGGAACGGTTGCTCCGCGTTCGGGTCCCCGGCGGCGAAGTCGGGCAGCGAGCCGGTCAGCTCCTGCACCAGCTGCGGGGTGACCGGCAGCAGCGCGAAGTCCTGCCGGAGCGCGGCGAGGACCGCGTGGTCCAGGTCCGTGGTCTGCTCGCGCAGCAGCTCGACGTCCGCGACCACCGCGCTGAGCTGGTAACTCATCCGAGCCCTCCGGCATCCACAGCCTGTGGATGGAACATGTGTACGACGGATCGGAGAGCCCGTCGTCGGATCCCCGCACCGTACCGGCCGCGCGGCCGGAGAGCGCCCCCGCCGCGACCCGGGGCACGACCGCCGCGTCGGGGAGCGGACGTAGGTCCGGCGCGGTCGCTTCGCTGTTCCGTCAGGTCCGGTCGCCTCGCCGGTCGGTCAGCCCGGTGGCTTTCCTGGCGGTCAGGCCCGGTCGGCGAGCTGGGCGACGAACGCGCGCCAGGCCGCCGGCGCGAAGACTAGCGCCGGCCCGGTCGGATCCTTCGAGTCCCGTACGCCGACGATGCCGGGCAGGTTGTCGGCGACCTCGACGCAGGCGCCGCCGTTGCCGCTGCTTCGACTGCTCTTGCGCCACCGCGTGCCGTTCAGCTCCATGTCTCCGCCACTCCCGTGATGAGGTCGACAGACTGCCAGTGGGATAACGCCTCACCGCGCACGTTCTCCCACGCTGCCATCATGGCCGCGATGTCCTCCGGGTCGCTAACCACTTGTCCCTGGAGTTGGTTGTCGAGGTAGCCGGCGACCCGGTGGTCATGGCTGTTAGCGATCACGAACGGGCCGTTCAATCCCGCGTATGCGCCGACGGTGGACGGCACCACGTGGATTCGAACGTGCGGTTCCGCGCACGCCGTGACCAGGGCCCGCAGTTGCTCGTGCATGGTCGACCGGCCACCGACCGGCCGGCGGAGGACCGCCTCGTCGACCACGGCCGTGAACTGCGGCGGATCGTCCCGCTTCAGGATGCCCTGGCGGGCGAGCCGGGCGGCGAGATGCCGCTCGACGTCACCTCGGGGACTCAGTCCGGCGTCGCTGAGCACGGCGCGGGCATATGCCTCGGTTTGGAGAAGACCAGGCAGGACCGTCGACTCAAACCAGCGCAGCGACACCGCCTCGCGTTCGATCTCCTGCCACGGGCGGAACCAGATCGGGTCCCGACGTCTCGCTGTGTCCGGCCATATGTCCGAGATATCCCGCTGGAGGGCCTCCGCTGCCGCGAGGCGGTGCCGGGGATGCGGGATGCGCCCCTCGGTCAGCCACCGCGCGACGGTCTTCGGGTCGACGCCGACTTGTTCGGCGAGGGATTCGGTGGTGTGCCCGGTGTCGCTCAGCGCCACCCGCAGCGCGTCGTTCACGGCCCCTCCATCGGATGTCTCGAATATCTGCCGACCATATCGTTACGCGGTGTATCTGTCTGCTGACGCGCGC
This sequence comes from Micromonospora sp. NPDC047548, assembly GCF_040642975.1. Taxonomy (NCBI): domain Bacteria; kingdom Bacillati; phylum Actinomycetota; class Actinomycetes; order Micromonosporales; family Micromonosporaceae; genus Micromonospora; species Micromonospora sp. NPDC047548. The sequence continues at coordinate 37,007 of NZ_JBEYTI010000027.1, read as the reverse complement.
AAGGGTGGTCCCACAAGACGGCGCGGCCGGTGGAGGCGAGGGAGCCCGGCGGTCGGCGTCAGTCACGGGGCCGCCCCGGCGGGGAGGCGGGGCGGCCCCCTCCACCGCGAAGGAGTCACGGATGAGCCTGACCGTCGGCACGACGATCCGCGTCCCCGCCGACGCGTACCGCTTCGGGACGGGTCCGCTGGCCCTGTTGATCACCGAGGTGCCGGCGCGGTGACCCGCCGCCGGGAACACGTCCCCACCCGACCGACCTGGCGCTGCCAGGCGTGCGGCATCGCCTGGCCCTGCTCGCCGGCGAAGCTGCGACTGCTCGCCGAGTACCGCCACGACCGGATCGCGCTGACCGTCTACCTGGCGACCCTCCAGGCCGAGGCCACCGACCAACTCGCCGGCCTCGACCAGGCCCTGACCCCGGCCGGCCTGACCGACCGGTTCGTCTCCTGGGCCCGCCCGCGCGGGTGACCCTCCCCGCGTACGACGAAGGGCCGGCCCGTGCGGGGCCGGCCCTTCGTGTCGTTCTGTCGAGCGGAGGATACGAGATTCGAACTCGTGAGGGTGTAAACCCAACACGCTTTCCAAGCGTGCGCCCTAGGCCTCTAGGCGAATCCTCCGCGAGCCAGAATACAGGTCCCCGGCGCGCCGGCCACCCCACCACCCCCTGAAGATCCACGCGGAGTCGGGTAGGGTTGGTGTCACCTCCCGTGCGGCGGTACCCCGTGAACCTCCCCAGGGCCGGAAGGCAGCAAGGATAAGCGGGCTCTGCCGGGTGCACGGGAGGCCTTTTTGTCTCCGGGGCCCTTGATCCACGCAACATGCGGGATGTGGGGGCATCCCGGGTGCTCGGACACCGCAACATGCCGCATGTCGTGTGGATCAAGGCCGGATGCCGGGCCGTGGGCCGGGGTGGTGGGTGGTCACCCGAGCCCGACGGGCGCAGAATGGCTCGGTCGAGAGGAGGCGGTACGGGTGGCACTGGCCCTTTACCGCAAGTACCGGCCGCGTACCTTCGCCGAGGTCATCGGCCAGGAGCACGTCACCGAGCCGCTGTCGCAGGCGCTGCGCAGCGGGCGGCTCAACCACGCCTACCTCTTCTCCGGCCCCCGGGGCTGCGGCAAGACCTCCAGCGCCCGGATCCTGGCCCGCTCACTCAACTGCGAGCAGGGTCCCACGCCCGAGCCGTGCGGGCAGTGTGAGTCGTGCCGATCGCTGGCAGCCGAGGGCGCCGGGTCGATCGACGTCATCGAGATCGACGCGGCCAGCCACGGCGGCGTCGACGACGCCCGCGAGCTGCGTGAGAAGGCGTTCTTCGCGCCGGCCCGCAGCCGCTTCAAGATCTATGTCATCGACGAGGCGCACATGGTCTCGACCCAGGGCTTCAACGCCCTGCTCAAGCTGGTCGAGGAGCCGCCGGAGTACGTCAAGTTCATCTTCGCCACCACGGAGCCGGAGAAGGTCCTCGGCACGATCAAGTCGCGGACCCACCACTACCCGTTCCGGCTGTTTCCGCCGAAGGTGGTCCGCCCCTATCTGGAGCAGCTCTGCGAGGCGGAGGGGGTCACCGTCGAGCCGGCGGTCTTTCCGCTGGTGGTGCGCGCCGGTGGCGGCAGCATGCGGGACAGCCTCTCCGTGCTCGACCAGCTCATCGCCGGCGCCGGCCCGGAGGGGGTCAGCTACGCCCGGGCCGCCGCGCTGCTCGGGGTCACCGACGCCGCGTTGATCGACGAGATGTGCGACGCGCTGGCCGCCGGTGACGGCGCGGCCGCGTACGCCACTGTCGACCGGGTCGCCGAGGCCGGGCACGACCTGCGCCGGTTCGCCTCCGACCTGCTGGAACGCCTGCGGGACCTGATCGTGCTCCAGCAGGTGCCCGACGCAGCCGCCAAGGGCCTGATCGACGGCCCGGACGACCAGATCGAGCGGATGGTCGCCCAGGCCCAGCGGCTCGGCCCGGCCACCCTGTCCCGCTGCGCCGACATCGTGCACAACGGCCTGGTCGAGATGCGCGGTACCACCGCGCCCCGGCTGCTGCTGGAGCTGATCTGCGCCCGGATGCTGCTGCCCGGCGCCGACGACTCCACCGGCGGCCTGCTCCAGCGCCTGGAGCGGATGGAACGCCGGCTCACCCTGGGTGCCGTCGAGCTGCCGTCGGCCGCCGCCGGCCCCGCGCCGGTCACCCCCGCTCCCCAGGTACGCCCCGAGCCCGCCCCCGCCGCCCCGAGCACGCCGGCCCCCGCCGTGGAGCCGCAGGACGTCCCCGTTCCGGCGGCCGGCCCGGCAGTCCCGGCAGTCCCGGCAGTCCCGGCCGGCCCGGCAGTCCCGGCCGGCCCGGCAGTCCCGGCCGGCCCGGCAGACCCGGTCACGCCGCCGGCCGCGCCCCGGCGGGTGCCGCCGGAGGCGGTGATGCCCGACCCGGCGACCCCCGCACCGCCCCGACCGGGCAGTTCCCCGGGCGTGCTGGACGCGGTCGCGGTGCGCCGCGCCTGGCCGGACATCGTCGCCAAGGTCAACCGGATCAAGAAGCCGGCGGCGGCCCTGATGCGCGACGCCGTGGTCCGCGACGTGGACGGCGACACCCTGGTGCTGACCGTGAAGTCGCCGGTCCTCGCCCAGATGATGGGCAACCACATCTCGGTGCTGTCCGACGCGCTCTACGAGGAGTTCGGCAGCCGCTGGCAGATTCGCTGCGAGGTGGCCGGCGAGCGCGGAGCGGCCACGCTCGGTGGCCCGAGCCGGGCGGCGACCCCGCCCCGCCCCGCCCCCGCGCCGGCTCCCGTACCCGCCTCCCCGACCTCCGCCGACCCGTCCGGCGTGGGTTCGGGCGGCCTGTCCGGCGCGGCCAACGGCGTAGGCCCGGGCGGTCCGGCCGGCCCGTCCAGCGGCCGTGGATCGGCTGGCGGCCCGGCGGCCGGCGGGAGTGGGACGACCACCGGTGCAGCCGGTTCGACCAACGGTGCCGCCGGTCCGGTCGGTGGCGCGGTCGGCCCGGCGGGCAGCGACGGTGGGCGATCCGGCGGCGCAGGGCGGACCGGCGGTGCCGGTGGCCCGGCGGCCCGCGGCGGGACCGGCCCGAATGCCCCGGCAGACGACGACGAGGACTGGCCCGAGCCGGCCCGCCCCGGTGGTGCCACCGGCGGAGACGGGGACTGGCCCGAGCCGGCCCGTCCGGGTGGCTCCGCGACTGCCACCGCCGGCGGCGACTACTGGCCGGAACCGGCCCGTCCGGGTGGGGCGACGGCTACCGCGACCGCCGCGACCGCCGCTCCCGCCGTACCGAGACCGGCCGGACCGCAGTCGGCGCCGCCGGCCGCACCGGCGGCGACCGGGGGCGCGCCGGTGAGCAACGCGATCGCGGCGGCACGGGCGGCCGCGGCGGCGGCCGGAGCCGGCAAGGCGGCGCGCCCCGCCCAGGCGGCGCGGAAGACCGCGGACGCCGATTGGGCCGGCGAGCCGCCGTACGACCCGGACTACGACGGGCCGCTGCGCGGCGGTGGGCGCCCCCAGCCGGCGACGAGCCCGGTCTACGAGGGGTTCGACCCGGGCGACGAGCCGCTGGACGAGGTGATCGACGAGCGGACCGCCCGGCAGTCCAGCGAGGAGCAGGCGGTACAGCTGCTCCGGGAGGCGTTCGGCGCCGAGAAGATCGACGAGGTCGACGCGCGCTGACCGCGCGCCGGCCGCCGAGGACCTGTGCCGCCGCCCGGTTAGGCTGGGCGCGGCCGAGCAGACGAGTGCGAGAAGGAGCCATCCGTGCGCCCAGGTGGACAGCCGAACATGCAGCAGATGCTGAAGCAGGCGCAGAAGATGCAGCAGCAGATCGCCAAGGCGCAGGCCGAGCTGGCCGAGGCCGAGCTGACCGGCACCGCCGGCGGCGGCCTGGTCACCGCGACCGTCTCCGGCGCCGGTGAGATCAAGTCGATCAGGATCGACCCGAAGGCGGTCGACCCGGAGGACGTCGAGACCCTGGAAGACCTGGTCGTCGCGGCCCTGCACAACGCCGCCGAGGCGGCCCGGGAGTTGACCGAGAAGAAGATGGGTCCGGTCACCGGCGGCATGGGCGGCCTCGGCCTGCCCGGGTTCTGAGCCGGCCGATGTACGAAGGTGCCATCCAGGACCTGATCGACGAGCTGGGGCGGCTGCCGGGCGTGGGCCCGAAGAGCGCGCAGCGGATCGCGTTCCACGTCCTGTCGGCGGACCCGGCCGACGTCAACCGGTTGGCTGGTGCGCTGCGCAAGGTCAAGGACCTGGTCCGGTTCTGCACCACCTGCTACAACGTGGCCGAGTCCGACCAGTGCCGGATCTGCCGCGACCCGCGCCGCACCGACGAGGTGCTCTGCGTGGTCGAGGAGCCCAAGGACGTGGTGGCCATCGAGCGGACCGGTGAGTTCCGGGGCCGCTACCACGTGCTCGGCGGGGCGATCAATCCGCTGGAGGGCATCGGGCCGGACAACCTGCGCATCCGCGAGCTGATGACCCGGCTCGGCGGCGGGGCGGTGCGGGAGCTGATCCTGGCCACCGACCCGAACACCGAGGGCGAGGCGACCGCGACGTACCTGGCGCTGATGGTCAAGCCGATGGGCATCTCGGTCACCCGGCTGGCCAGCGGCCTGCCGGTCGGTGGCGACCTGGAGTACGCCGACGAGATCACCCTCGGCCGGGCGTTCGAGGGGCGCCGCGCCGTCTGAGCCCGACCCGGTCGTACCCCGGCCGTCGCTGCCCGGCGCAGCGGCGGCCGGGTCGTTTCGCGGACCGGCGGGGGCGGTCTGTGCTGTGACAGTCCTGTTTGTCGCGAGATCCGGTCGTGTCAGACCCGACGGCTTGGTGTCGGCTTGGTAGCGATTGCCTAACGGCCGTTCCGCTTTCTGTGTGTCCTGTCATAGCCTCCCGCTCACGGACCGAGCCATGAACCGGCGTGGTCACGCGGATGACAGAGGTGAGAGATGCAGGCGAGAAGGCTCAGAACGGGCGTGACCCTCGCGGCCGTTGCAGCCCTGGCGGTCGGCGCGGCCGGCTGTGCGGACAGCGACCGCAGCAACGACAGTGGCGAGGCCAAGACGGGCGGCACCTTCGTCTTCGCGGGTGCCAGCAACCCGAAGAACTTCGACCCGATCTTCAACGATGACGGTGAGTCGTTCCGGCCGATCCGCCAGATGTACGACACCCTGATCCAGAACAAGCCGGGCACGGCCGACCTGCAGGGCGCCCTGGCGGAGACCTGGGAGCACGACCCCGAGGGCAAGGTCTGGACCTTCAAGCTGCGCCAGGGCGTGAAGTTCCACGACGGCACCCCCTTCAACGCCGCCGCGGTCTGCTTCAACTACGACCGCTGGTACAACATGAAGGGTGCCGCGGCGCAGGCGCAGATGCAGTACTACCTGGACGTCTTCGGCGGCTTCGCGAACAACGAGGCCGACGTCGCCGGCAAGCCGGTCTACAACAAGTGCGAGGCCAAGGACGACAACACCGCCGTCCTCACCCTCAACCAGTACAAGGGCGCCTTCCCCGGCGCCTTCGCGCTGACCGCGTTCTCGATCGCCAGCCCGGAGGCGCTGAAGAAGTACGACGCCGACACGGTCAAGCAGAACGGCGACTCCTTCGAGTACAGCGCGTTCGCCAACGAGCACCCGGTCGGCACCGGCCCGTTCACCTTCGGCGGCTGGGACGCGGCCAAGGGCGAGGTCACCCTGAACCGGAACCCCGACTACTTCGGGGAGAAGGCCAAGGTCGACAAGCTGATCATCAAGGTCATCGCGGACGAGAACACCCGCAAGCAGGAGCTGCGGGCCGGCACCGTCCAGGGCATCGACTTCCCGGCCCCGGCCGACCGCAAGGCGCTCGCCGGTGAGGGCTTCAACGTCATCGACCGCCCGGCGTTCAACATCCTCTACCTGGGCATCAACCAGAAGAACCCGAAGCTGAAGGACCTGCGGGTGCGCCAGGCGATCGCCTACGCCCTCAACCGTCAGCAGCTCGTGCAGACCAAGGGCCCGGGTGGCACCAAGGTCGCCGACGAGTTCATGCCGGACACCGTGCTCGGCTACGCCCCGGACGTGCAGAAGTACGACTACAACCCGGACAAGGCCAAGCAGCTCCTCAAGGAGGCCGGGGCCGAGGGGATGACCCTCAACTTCTACTACCCGACCGACGTCACCCGGCCGTACATGCCGAACCCGCAGGAGATCTTCACCGTCCTCGCCAACGACCTGCAGGCCGTCGGCATCAAGGTCAACGGTGTGCCGCGCCCGTGGAACGGTGGCTACAAGGACGACGTGCAGCAGTTCGGCAAGCACGACCTGCACCTCCTGGGCTGGACCGGTGACTACAACGACCCGGGCAACTTCGTCAGCAGCTTCTTCGGCCGGGGCAAGGCCGAGTTCGGCGATCAGGCGATGACCGACATGTTCGCGGCCATCGCCAAGGCCGACGGCATCGTCGACGAGGCCGGCAAGAAGGCCGCCTGGGAGCAGGTCAACCGCGACGTCGCCGCCAAGTGGCTGCCGGCCGTGCCGGTCTGGCACGCCCCGCCGGCCATCGTGGTCACCAAGGACGTCAAGGGTCTGGTCGCCAGCCCGCTGACCGACGAGCGGTTCAACACGGTCAGCGTCACCAAGTGACGTACGTCGGCTGACGCCGTAGGCGCGAATCGGCCCGGGTCGGGGCTTCATCCCGGCCCGGGCTGATTCCGCGAACATCGAGAGTCTGGTGTGTGAGAGATGTTGCGAGTCATAGTCCGCCGCCTGCTGCAGCTGGTGGTGACGCTGATAGCGCTGTCCGCGCTCGTCTTCGTCTGGTTGCGGAACCTCCCCGGCGGCCCGATCGAGGCGCTGCTCGGTGAGCGGGCCACGCCGGAGCGGCGCGCCCTGCTGGTCAAGGCCCTCGGCTACGACCAGCCGATCCTGGTGCAGTACGCCAAGTTCATGCAGCGGCTGCTGACCGGCGACTTCGGCAACTCGATCCGGAGTGGTGACCCGGTCACCGAGGTGATCGGCCGCGCCTTCCCCGCCACCATCGAGCTGGGCCTCGCCGCGATGATCATCGCGGTGGGCCTGGGCGTTCCGCTCGGCTACCTCGCCGCCCGCTGGCGCGGTCGCTCGCTGGACAACCTGACCATCGCCGGCACCCTGCTCGGCATCTCGATTCCGATCTTCTTCCTGGGCTACCTGCTCAAGGACATCTTCACCCAGAACATCCACTGGTTCCCGCCCTCCGGGCGGCTCACCACCGGCCTGGACAACACGAACGTCACCGGGTTCTACGTCCTCGACGGCCTGCTCACCCGCGAGTTCGACGCCAGCGCCGACGCGCTCTGGCACCTGATCCTGCCGGCGGTCACGCTGGCCACCATCCCGCTCGCGGTGATCGTCCGGATCACCCGGGCCAGCGTGCTCGACGTGCTCAACGAGGACTACGTGCGCACCGCCGAGGCCAAGGGCCTGCGGCACCGCACCATCCGCGGCCGGCACATCCTGCGCAACGCGCTGCTGCCGGTGGTCACCATCATCGGCCTGCAGACCGGCGCGCTGCTCTCCGGCGCGGTGCTCACCGAGAAGGTCTACAACTGGGGTGGCATCGGCACGCTGATCGTCGACTCGATCAGCGGCGGCCGGGACTACCCGGTGCTCCAGGCGATCATCCTGCTGGCCGCGCTGGTCTTCGTGGTGGTCAACCTCCTGGTCGACCTCTCCTACGCCTTCATCGACCCGAGGGTGCGTGTCCGATGACCGATCCGACCACCCAGGCCGGCGCTCCGGCGCCGGCTCCCCGTGCCGGTGACGAGCGTCCCGGTGGCGTGCGCGAGCGGAGCATCGGCCGGCTCGGCGAGCGGAAGAAGGCGCGGCTGGAGGAGTTGGCCCAGGCCAGCGCCGAGAAGGGCGGCGTCAGCCTCCTGCGCGACGCGCTGCGCCGGCTCCGCCGCAACCCGGTGGCCATCGTCGGCGGCACCATCGTCGGGCTGTTCATTCTGGTGGCGGTCTTCGCCCCGCTGATCGCCCCGCACGATCCGGTGCAGCGCTTCGCCGAGTTGACCAAGACCCTGACCGTCGACAACATCCCGGGCGCCAGCGCGGAACACCCGCTCGGGTCCGACCCGCTGGGCCGCGACTTCCTGTCCCGCCTGATCCACGGCAGCCGGCAGACCCTCTTCGTCGGTGTCCTCGCCACACTGATCGGCCTCGCCCTCGGCGTGCTGCTCGGCGTGCTGGCGGGGGCCTTCGGCGGCTGGGTCGACGTCGTCCTGATGCGACTCACCGACGTGATGCTGGCGCTGCCCAGCCTGCTGCTGGCGATCACCCTGGTCGCCATGGTCAGCAAGTCCAGCCAGTGGACGGTCATCTTCGCGGTGGCCATCGTCAACGTGCCGATCTTCGCCCGGCTGCTGCGCGGGTCGATGCTCGCCCAGCGGGAGAGCGACCACGTGCTCGCCGCGCGGGCGCTCGGCGTCAAGGAGCGCAACATCGTGCTCCGGCACATGCTGCCCAACTCGCTGACCGCGGTGATCGTGCAGGCCACGCTCACCTTCGCGGTGGCAATCCTGGACGCCGCCGCGCTCTCCTTCCTGGGCCTCGGTGACCCGGACATCAACCGGGCCGAGTGGGGTCTGATGCTCGGCAACGACGGCGTCCGCTACTTCGAGGTCCGCCCCGAACTGGCCTACTACCCGGCGCTCGCGATCGTCGTGGTCGCGCTCGGCTTCACCCTGCTCGGTGAGGCGATGCGCGAGGCGATCGACCCGAAGAACCGGCGGTGAGGGCGGTGCGACGGACCAGCACGGCCGGGGAATGCCAGCACCGAGAGGAAGTGACCCGATGAGCCTGCTCGACGTACGCGACCTGAGCGTGGTGTTCCAGCGGCGGGGCGAGCGGCCGTTCACCGCCGTCGACAAGGTGAGCTTCAAAGTGGAGCCGGGGCAGACCGTCGGCCTGGTCGGCGAGTCCGGCTGCGGCAAGAGCGTCACCAGCCTCGCCATCATGGGCCTGCTGCCCAAGCGGGGCAACAGGGTCAGCGGCGAGGTGCTCTTCGACGGCGCCGACCTGCTCAAGCTCCGCGCAGACGACATGCGGGACCGGCGCGGCCGGGACATCGGCATGATCTTCCAGGACCCGCTCTCCTCGCTGAACCCGGTGGTCCCGATCGGCGTCCAGGTGGCCGAGGTGCTGGAGCGGCACCAGGGGATGGACCGGAAGAAGGCGCTGCGGGAGGCCCGGGAACTGCTCGACGCGGTCGGCATCCCGGACCCGGAGCGGCGGCTCTCCGAGTACCCGCACCAGATCTCCGGCGGCATGCGGCAGCGCGCGCTGATCGCCATCGCGCTGGCCTGCAAGCCGCGGCTGCTGATCGCGGACGAGCCGACCACCGCGCTGGACGTGACCATCCAGGCGCAGATCCTCACCCTGCTCAAGCAGTTGGTCGACGAGACCGGCACCGCGCTGATCATGATCACGCACGACCTGGGTGTGGTGGCCGGCCTCTGCGACACGGTCAACGTGCTCTACGGCGGCAAGGTGGTGGAGCGGGCCGCCCGGCACGAGCTGTTCGCCCGGCCGCGGCACCCGTACACCCACGGGCTGCTCAGCTCGGTGCCGCGGCTGGACTCGCCGCGCGGCGAGCGGCTGTACGCCATCCGCGGCTCGGTGGCCGACAACATCCCGTGGGCGGAGGGGTGCGCCTTCGCGCCCCGCTGCGACAACGTCGTGGACGCCTGCCTGGAGGGCCCACCCCCGCTGGAGCCCACCGCCACCGGCGGCGACCTTCGCTGCAACAACCCCGTTTCCGAGGAGGTGGCGGTGCCGTGACCGAGCGGACCGGACCACTGGTCGAACTGCGCGACCTCAAGGTCCACTTCCCGATCAAGAGCGGCCTGCTCTTCGACCGCACCGTCGGGTACGTCTACGCCGTCGACGGCGTCTCGCTCGCCATCCGGGCGGGTGAGACGTACGGGCTGGTCGGCGAGTCGGGCTGCGGCAAGTCGACGCTGGGCCGAGGCCTGCTGCGGCTGGTCGAGCCGACCGACGGCGAGATCGTCTTCGACGGCACCGACGTCCGCCAGCTCAAGGGCGAGAAGATGCGCCTGGCCCGCCGCCGGATGCAGATGATCTTCCAGGACCCGCTGTCCAGCCTGGACCCCCGCCAGTCGGTGGAGTCACTGCTGGTCGAGGGGCTCAAGGCGCACGGCCTGGCCGACGACAGGGCGGAGACGAGCCGGCGGCTGCGGGAGACCCTGCAGGCCGTCGGCCTGCCCGCGTCGGCGCTGAGCAAGTACCCGCACGAGTTCTCCGGTGGCCAGCGGCAGCGGATCGGGATCGCCCGGGCGCTGGTGCTCAATCCGGAGCTGATCGTCGCGGACGAGCCGGTGTCGGCGCTCGACGTGTCCATCCAGGCGCAGGTGCTCAACCTGCTGGAGGACCTACAGAACGAGCGCGGCCTGACGTACCTGATCATCGCGCACGACCTGGCGGTGGTCCGGCACATCGCCGACACGGTGGGCGTGATGTACCTCGGTGGCCTGGTGGAGGAGGCGTCCAGCGACGACCTCTACCGGGAGCCGATGCACCCGTACACGAAGGCGCTGATGTCAGCGGTGCCGGTGCCGGACCCGCTGGTGGAGGACCGCCGCGAGCGGATCCTGCTCGCCGGCGACCTGCCCTCGCCGACCAACCCGCCGTCCGGGTGCCGCTTCCACACCCGGTGCCCGTGGGCGCAGCCGACCCGCTGCGCTGACGAGCGGCCGGCGCTGCGCGAGGTGGTCGGCGGGCACAAGGTCGCCTGCCACTACGCCGAGCAGATCGCGGCCGGGCGGATTCGGCCGCACGAGGTCGAGCCGGAGCTGGTCCGGCCGGACGACGGTGGGGCGCCGGGCGACACCGGTGAGCTGATCCCGACGCTGTGAGCACGTGCCGAGGCCCCCTCCCCCGCTCGGGGGTTGGGGGCCTCCGCCTGTCTCAGCCCTCCGGGCGGTGCAGCAGGGCGACCGCGACGGCGTGTACGGCGTCCAGCCCGCCCGGGTCGGCCAGCGCGGCCTTCCCGCCGGTCACCGCGTACCACTCGTCGGCGTCCTTGTACTGCACGGAGAGGGTGACCTGGCCGTCGGCGTACCGGGTCTTCAGGGTCAGCTCGCCGGTGACCACCCCGACCTCGTCGGTCATCACCCCGCCGGGGCCGGCGACCAGGTCCGCGGTCAGCTCCCGGGGCGAACCGGTGCCGCCGGCGTCGGCGGTCATCCCGGCCCCCGGCACGGCGGCGGGCGCTGCCGGGTGGCCGTCGGCGGCCATCCCGGCGGTGGCGGCCGTCGTGTCGTTCCCGCCGGAGCCGGCGGTGGCGGCCGCGTCCTCCCCGCCGGCGTCCGGCGTCTGCTCCGGCGCGGGAGTCGCCCCCGCCCCGGTCACGGCTTGTTCGCCCATGTGCAACCCTCCAACATGTCGCTGAGGGCGGCCTTCTCGGCGCTGGTCACCGTCAGCTGCCAGTGATGCTTGACCGTCACCCAATTTTCGGCGTACTTGCACCAGTACGACCGGTTCGCCGGTTTCCACTGCGACGGATCCTGGTCACCCTTTGCCCGGTTGGAGGACGCGGAAACCGCGATGAGCTGCGGTCGGGTCAGGTCGTTGGCGAAGTCGCCGCGCTTGGCGTCGTCCCACTCGTTCGCCCCGGAACGCCAGGCGTTGGCCAGCGGCACGGTGTGGTCGATGTCCACGTCGGAGGGATCGGTGAAGGTGCGACCGTCGTAGACGCTCTCCCAGTGGCCGCCGACCACGTTGCAGCCGGACAGGCGGATGTCCTTTCCGTCCTGCTTGAGCACGCTGTCCCGGACGTCGCAGTTCTTGCCGGTGTTCCGCCAGTGCGGGAAGCGCTGCCGGCTGTAGCCCCGCATCGAGCCCGCCTGGGCGACGGTCAGCTCGGCCAGCTGCTCACCCACGTTGCCGGCGTTGCTCGGCGGCGCCTCCGGCTCGTCGAGCGAGACGTCGCAACCGCCCAGCGCGAGGGCGAGCACCGCGGCGAGCGCGGCCGCCGCCGTCCCACGGGCTCCTGATCTGGTACGCACAGACGACACCTCTCCAGCTTGCGGGCTCCCAGCGATCCCGCACAGTACCCGGGGGGGCCGTTTCGGCGTTTTCGTGGAATCTCCCACGCGGCGCGGGCACATTGGTACCCATGACCGCTCCCGATCCCGCTCCCGCTCCCGCGCTCCGAATCCGCAGCGGCGCCGGCCGGGGCACCTTGCTGGCGGCGATCCTCGCGTCCGGAATGGTCTTCCTGGACAGCACCGTGGTCAACGTGGCACTGCCCCGGCTCGGCGCCGAACTCCACGCGACCGTCGCCGATCTCCAGTGGACGGTCAACGGCTACCTGCTCACGCTGGCCGCGTTCGTGCTGCTCGGCGGGGCGCTCGGGGACCGCTTCGGCCGGCGCCGGATCTTCCTGCTCGGAGTGGTCTGGTTCGCCGGCGCCTCCGTCCTCTGCGGCCTGGCCCAGGGCACCGGCTGGCTGGTCGCCGCCCGGTTCCTCCAGGGCGCGGGCGGGGCGCTGCTCACCCCCGGCTCGCTCTCGGTGATCCAGGCCAGCTTCCACCCCGACGACCGGGGGCGGGCCATCGGCGCCTGGTCCGGGCTCTCCGGGGTGGCCACCGCGCTCGGCCCCTTCCTCGGCGGCTGGCTGATCGACGCGCTCTCCTGGCGGTGGATCTTCTTCATCAACCTGCCGCTGGGGGCCGGGGTGATCCTGGCCGCGCTGCGCTGGGTGCCGGAGAGCCGCGACGAGAACGCCTCCCGCAGCGGGGGGAAGCGGTTCGACGTGACGGGGGCGCTGCTCGGCGCGCTCGGCCTGGCCGGCGTCACGTACGCCCTGATCGACGCCCCGGCCCGCGGCGTCCGCTCGCTCCCGGTGCTGCTGTCCGCGCTGGTCGGTGTGCTGGGCGTGGTGGTCTTCGTGCTGTGGGAACGGCGCCGGGGCGACGCCGCGATGCTCCCCACCGGGCTGTTCACCAGCCGGCTCTTCTCGGTGCTCAACCTCTTCACCGTGGTGGTCTACGCGGCGCTCGGCGGCTTCGTCTTCTTCCTCGCCGTCTACCTCCAGAACGTCGTCGGCTGGTCGGCGCTGCGCACCGGGCTGGCCACCGTCCCGATGACCGTGCTGCTGCTGCTCGGCTCGGCCCGCGCCGGGGCTCTCTCGGCGAGGATCGGGCCCCGGCTGCCGCTGACCGTCGGCCCGGTGATCGCCGCCGTCGGCCTGCTGCTGCTGCGCCGGGTCGCCCCCGGCGCCTCGTACTGGGTGGACGTGCTGCCCGGGGTGACGCTCTTCGGGCTCGGGTTGACCCTGGTGGTGGCGCCACTGACCGCCTCGGTGCTGGCCGCCGTCGCCGACCGGTTCGCCGGGGTGGCGAGCGGCTTCAACAACGCCGCGTCCCGGGTGGGCGGCCTGCTCGCGGTGGCCGCACTGCCGCTGCTGGTCGGCCTCGCCGGCACCGGGTACGAGCAGAAGGCCCAGCTGACCCACGCGTACCGGGGAGCGCTGGCCTGGTGTGCCGGGCTGCTGCTGGCCGGCGCGGCGACGGCCGGCCTGCTCGTGCACCGGCCACCCCGGCCGGCCCCGCCTTCGCAGCCCTGCCAATCGCTGCCCGCCTCCACCCCGCCCGAGCGGTAGGGCCCGGTTGTCACGGCGCTCGCGGTAGGGCCCGACCGGAGCCGGGCCCTACCGGGTGCCTCAGCCGCGGGCGCGGTTGACCGCGCTGGTGACCGCCTTCACCGAGGCGGTGACGATGTTGGCGTCCATCCCGACACCCCAGACCGTGCGGCCGTCGACGTCGCACTCGACGTACGCGGCGGCCTGGGCGTCACCGCCGGAGGAGAGCGCGTGCTCGTGGTAGTCGAGCACGCGTACCGCCACCCCCACCGCCTGGAGCGCGTTGACGTACGCGTCGATCGGGCCGTTGCCGACCGCGGCGAGCGCGCGACGCTCCCCGCCGAGCTCCACCTGGGCCTCGATCTCCACCTTGCCCTCGGGGGTGCCGATCGTGTAGCCGGCCAGCGTGAGGGCCGGGTCGGTCTGGTGGTCGAGCAGGTAGTGCCGCGCGAAGATCTCCCACATGGTGCCCGGGTCGACCTCGCCGCCGTCGTGGTCGGTGACCTGCTGGACCACCCCGGAGAACTCGATCTGGAGCCGGCGCGGCAGGTCCAGCTGGTGTTCGGTCTTCATGATGTACGCGACGCCGCCCTTGCCGGACTGCGAGTTGACCCGGATGACCGCCTCGTAGGTGCGGCCCAGGTCCTTCGGGTCGATCGGCAGGTACGGCACCGCCCAGGTGTGCTCGTCGATCGGCACCCCGGCCGCCGCCGCGTCCTTCGCCAGCGCGTCGAAGCCCTTCTTGATCGCGTCCTGGTGGGAGCCGGAGAAGGCGGTGTAGACCAGGTCGCCCGCGTACGGGTGGCGCTCGTGCACCGGCAGCTGGTTGCAGTACTCGACGGCCCGCTTGACCTCGTCGATGTTCGAGAAGTCGATCATCGGGTCGATGCCCTGGGAGAAGAGGTTCAGGCCCAGCGTCACCAGGTCCACGTTGCCGGTGCGCTCGCCGTTGCCGAACAGGCAGCCCTCGACCCGGTCGGCGCCGGCCAGCAGGCCCAGCTCGGCGGCGGCCACCCCGGTGCCCCGGTCGTTGTGCGGGTGCAGGCTCAGCACCAGGCTGTCCCGCCGGGGCAGGTGCCGGTGCATCCACTCGATCGAGTCGGCGTACACGTTCGGCATGGCCATCTCGACCGTGGCCGGCAGGTTGACGATCAGTTTGCGGTCGGGGTTCGGGTCGACCGCCTCGATGACCTTGGCGCAGACCTCCAGCGCGTACTCCAGCTCGGTGCCCGTGTACGACTCCGGCGAGTATTCGTAGTGGATGTCGGTGTCCGGGGTGTGGATCTCCGCGTACTTCCGGCAGAGCCGGGCGCCGGTGGTGGCGATGTCGGTGATGCCGTCCCGGTCCAGCCCGAAGACCACCCGGCGCTGGAGCGTCGAGGTGGAGTTGTAGAAGTGCACGATCGCCCGGCGGGCGCCGCGCAGCGAGGAGAACGTCCGGTCGATCAGGTGCTCCCGGCACTGGGTGAGCACCTGGATGGTGACGTCCTCCGGGATCAGGTCCTGCTCGATCAGCTGCCGGACGAAGTCGAAGTCGGTCTGGCTGGCCGAGGGGAAGCCGACCTCGATCTCCTTGTAGCCCATCTGCACCAGCAGCTGGAACATCCGGCGCTTGCGCTCCGGGGACATCGGGTCGATCAGGGCCTGGTTGCCGTCGCGCAGGTCGACCGCGCACCAGCGGGGCGCGATCTCGACGTGCCGGGTCGGCCAGGCGCGGTCCGGCAGGTCGATCCGGAACTGCTGCTGGTAGGGCTGGTAGCGCTGGAACGGCATCCGGCTGGGGCGCTGCCGGGCGATCGGATCGGTCTCGGAGTCAGCGGCGGGTTGAGCCATGGAGAGTGCTCCCGTGGGTCATGTCGGGCGTCAGCAATCGGAAGGTGTCGGCGAGGTGCCGGGCGACGGTGCCCGGGCGGTGCCGAGGGGAAGTTCGGATGTGCTGGACGGCGCGGTTCGACTCCGCGACGAGGTGCCGGCCGGTCAGGCCTCGTCGCGGCGACCAAGGAGAAGGTACGCCCGCCACATGACAAGGTCACCCTACGTGGTGAGCCGGGGAGTGGGAAGGCAGGTCCGGACTATGAGACTGGCGTCGCACTGCCCGCCACCTCCTCGACACCGCGGCCACCACCACCGGCAGTTGTCCCTCCCGGGCGGTTGCCGACCGTGACCGGCGGGCGGGGGCGGGCGGAGCCGGGTGCGTCAGCGCAGCAGCAGCGCGTGCACGGGCTGCCGGTGGCGCAGGGCGGTTTCCCGGCGCCGCAGCTCCTCGGGGAGGTCGAACGGGTCGCCGAGCCGGCCCACGGCCGCCACCACCATCGGGCGTACGGCGGGCGGCAGGTCGAGGTCGGCGCAGAGCGCGGCGCGGTCGAAGCGGTTGAGCTGGTGCACGTGCAGGCCGAGCGCGGTGGCCTGCACGGTGAGGTGGGCGATCGCCTGCCCCAGGTCGTACGCGGCGCGCTCCGGGTCCGGGCCGGCGTGCGCGCCCACCACCAGGGCGGCGGCGTGCCGCGCCCAGCGTTGGTCGTGTGCCGGGAGGCTGACCAGGGTCCGCTTCCAGGTTTCGTCGTTGCGGTGGCCGAGGGCGAACCGCCAGGGTTGGGCGTTGCCCGCCGAGGGGGCCCAGCGGGCGGCCTCCAGCAGGGAGGACGCCTCGTCCCCGGTCAGCTCGGCGGTCGGGTCGAAGGCCCGGGGACTCCAGCGGAAGGCGAGCAGTGGGGTGAGGTCGACCATGCAAAGAGCGTCCCGTATGGGAGATTCGTCCTCCGGGTCGGGTGGGGGCAAATGTGGGCAAGCGCACCCGTAACCCCACGCCGGCTCACGGCGTTCCCGCGCTCGGGCTGTCGCTCGGCGAGGGTGCGTCCAGACCCAGCGGCTCGGCGACCACCACGGGCCCAGCCAGCGGCGCGGTGGCCGGCGCCGGCCCGGGCGGCCCGGCCAGGGTGAGCGCGCCGAGGGCGGCCCGGACGTAGGTGGGCGTCCCGTCCGGCTGGTAGCAGTAGATGCCGACGTCCAGCGGTGGGTTGAGCGAGGCGGAGGTGGTCTCCACCGCGTAGCAGCTTCCGGCCACCCCCGGCGGCGCGGTGGCGGGGGAGACCGCGAGCGGGGTCCGCCGGTCGGTGAGCACCTCCAGCCAGTCGGTGAACGGGTGCTGCACCCGCGGGTCCAGTTGGCGCGGTACGGCGTCGTCCCGGTCGCCGAGGCGTACGCAGCTCGCCGCCTGGGGGCGGCCCGCCGACGGGAGGCCGCACTGGAAGAGTCCGTCGGCGGTGGTGGCGAGCGAGACATCGGCCGTGCCGCCGAGCGCGCCCGCCGGGACGTCGACCCGCCAGGTGCCGTCCTCGGCCCTCGTCACGGTGACGTCCCGGGCCGGCCCGTCGGTGCCGGTGAGGGTGTATCGGGCGGTGAGGTGGCGGTCGCGCGCCGCCGCCGCCAGCGCGGCCAACTCGTCCCGGGCCGCGTCCACCTCCGCCGGTGCGGGGTCGGAGGCCGCAGCGGTGGGTGGCGTGGCCGGCTGACCGGCGGTGCAGGCGGCGAGGAGCGTCGGAAGGAGCAGGGTCAGGGCGCCGGGCGTCCGGCGCGTCGCGCGCAGATGGGCATGCACCGGGTCATTCTGCGCCGCGTGGCCGCCGCCCACAGCCCCGTCCGGCCGACGGCCGGCCGGCGTGTCGGCGGGTGTCGGAGCGACCACCCTGGGCAGGTCGTGGACCGGTTGCTTCCGCCGGATGGTGGGATCACCCGACCCGTCCTCGCGTGCGGCCCGATAACCTGGACAGGTCTGACACGCGCCGCCGGACCACCTGAGCCGGCGGCGTCGGCACGCTCAGGGCCGTCGCTGGGAGGGAGTGCACCGTCGTGGCACTCGTGGTGCAGAAGTACGGCGGGTCCTCCGTCGCCAACGCCGAGCGCATCAAGCGGGTGGCGGAGCGGATCGTCGCTGCCCGCAAGGCCGGCGATGACGTGGTGGTGGTGGTCTCCGCGATGGGCGACACCACCGACGAGCTGCTCGACCTGGCCAACCAGGTCAGCCCGCTGCCGCCGGGCCGTGAGCTGGACATGCTGCTCACCGCCGGGGAGCGGATCTCCATGGCGCTGCTCGCCATGGCCATCCACAACCTGGGGTACGAGGCCCGCTCGTTCACCGGTTCGCAGGCCGGTGTGATCACCACGTCGGTGCACGGCCGGGCGCGGATAATCGATGTCACCCCGGGGCGGCTCAAGGGCGCGCTCGACGAGGGCGCGGTGGTGATCGTCGCCGGCTTCCAGGGTGTCTCGCAGGACACCAAGGACGTCACCACGCTGGGCCGGGGCGGCTCGGACACCACCGCCGTGGCGCTCGCCGCCGCGCTCGACGCGGACGTCTGCGAGATCTACACCGACGTGGACGGCATCTTCAGCGCCGACCCGCGGATCGTGGCGAATGCACGGCACATCAAGCGGATCACCTACGAGGAGATGCTGGAGCTGGCCGCCTGCGGCGCGAAGGTGCTGCACCTGCGCAGCGTGGAGTACGCGCGGCGGGCGGGGTTGCCGATCCACGTCCGTTCGTCATACTCGACCAACACCGGCACCATGGTCACCGGATCGATGGAGGACCTTCCCGTGGAACAGGCACTGATCACCGGGGTCGCCCACGACCGCAGTGAAGCCAAGATCACGATCGTCGGCGTGCCCGACGAGCCGGGTGCCGCCGCCAGCATCTTCGACACCGTGGCCGGCGCCGAGATCAACATCGACATGATCGTGCAGAACGTCTCCACCGAGGGCACCGGGCGCACGGACATCTCGTTCACGCTGCCCAAGACCGACGGTCCCACCGCCATGGCCGCGCTCAGCAAGATCCAGGAAGCGGTCAAGTTCCGGGGCCTGCTCTACGACGACCACGTCGGCAAGGTGTCGCTGATCGGCGCCGGCATGCGGTCTCACCCTGGTGTCGCGGCCGGCTTCTTCGCCGCGCTCGGCGCGGCCGGGGTCAACATCGAGATGATCTCCACCTCGGAGATCCGGGTCTCCGTGGTCTGCCGGGACACCGACCTGGACAAGGCGGTCCGCGCCATCCACGAGGCGTTCGACCTGGGCGGCGAATCCGAGGCCGTGGTCTACGCGGGGACGGGACGGTAGCGCGGGTGTCGGCGCAGCCCACGCTCGCCGTCGTCGGGGCGACCGGCGCCGTCGGGACCGTGGTGTGCGAGCTGCTCTCCTCCCGGCTCAACGTATGGGGTGAGATCCGGCTGCTCGCCTCGGAGCGCTCGGTCGGGCGGAAGGTGCGCTGCCGGGGCGAGGAGCTGACCGTCGCGGCGCTCACCCCGGAGGCGTTCGACGGCGTCGACGTCGCCATGTTCGACGTGCCGGACGAGGTCTCCGCCGAGTGGGCGCCGGTCGCGGTGGGTCGCGGGGCGGTCGTGGTCGACAACTCCGGCGCGTTCCGGATGGACCGGGACGTGCCGCTGGTGGTCCCGGAGATCAATCCCGAGCAGGTACGCAACCGCCCCAAGGGGATCATCGCCAACGCCAACTGCACGACCCTCGCCATGATCGTGGCGATCGCCCCGCTGCACCGCGAGTACGGGCTGCGCGAGCTGGTGCTCGCCTCGTACCAGGCGGTGTCGGGGGCGGGCCAGGCCGGCGTGGACGCGCTGCACCTCCAGCTCGGCAAGATCGCCGGGGACCGGGTGCTCGGCTCCCGCCCGGGCGACGTGCGCCAGGCGGTCGGCGACGAGCTCGGCCCGTTCCCCGCGCCGCTGGCGCTCAACGTGGTGCCGTGGGCCGGGTCGCTCGCCGACCTGGGGTGGTCGTCCGAGGAGATGAAGATCCGCAACGAGTCGCGCAAGATCCTCGGCCTGCCCGACCTCAAGGTCTCCGCGACCTGCGTACGGGTGCCCGTGGTGACCGGCCACTCGGTGGCGGTGCACGCGGTCTTCGCCAACGAGGTGGACGCCGAGGGCGCCCGGGAGGCGCTGCGCAACGCCCCCGGCGTGATCCTGGTCGACGACCCCGCCGCCGGCGAGTTCCCGATGCCGATCGACGCCGTCGGCACCGACCCCTCCTGGGTCGGCCGCATCCGCCGCGCCCTGGACGACCCACGCGCCCTCGACCTCTTCGTCACCGGCGACAACCTCCGCAAGGGCGCCGCCCTGAACACCACCCAGATCGCCGAACTCCTCGCCAAAACCCTCACCCACCCCTAACTCCCCCCGGCCCCCACCCCTCCGAGGGGGTGGGTGTCAGGCGGTGGCTAGGCGGACGCCGTCGCGGCCTTGGCGCTTGACGCTGTAGAGGGCCTGGTCGGCGCGGCGGAGGGTCAGCTCGGGGGACTCGCCGGGTTGGGGGAGGGCCACGCCGACGCTGATGGTGCGGCCGGTACCCCGGGCCGCCTCGGTCAGCCGTTCGGCGATCCGGACCGCCTCCTCGGGGCGGCTCACCTCGATCACCGCGACGAACTCGTCGCCGCCGACCCGGTACAGCTCGTCGCCCTGCCGCAGCGCCCCCTCCAGCGCCCGGGCCAATCCGACCAGCACCCGGTCGCCGGCCTGGTGGCCGTACGTGTCGTTGACCGCCTTGAACCCGTCCACGTCGATGGCGAGCAGGGCCGTACGCCCCGGCGTGGCCGCCCTGATCCGCTGGCCGAGCGGCCCGGTGTGCCGCAGCCCGGTGAGTGGGTCGGAGCTGGCCTGCTCGCGGAGTCGGGCCAGCGTACGCAGTCGGTCCAGCGCCCCCCAGGCCTGCCCGGCCAGCAGCTCGATCAGGTTGACCGTGGTCGGGTCCGGCCGCAGCAGCCGTTCGTCGGCGACCAGCAGCACCCCGCCGGAGTCGGGCGGACCGACCGGCACCGACACCAGGGTGCGCACCCCGGCGCGGGCCAGCGACTCGTACTCGTCGGTCGGTGGGTGTCCCGCCTCGCCGAGGGTGTACGCGGTGCCGTGCCGGTGGGCGCGGACCAGCATCCGGCCCAGTGGCCCGGCGCCGGCCTCGGTCAGCTCGGCCCGGATGCGGGACTCCAACTCGCCGAGGGCGCCGGTCGGGGCGCCGAGCCGGGGGCCGTGCCGGCCGGCGAGCACCAGCACGGCGGCGGAGAGGGTGGAGACGTCCCGGGCCGCGGTGAGCGCCGCGTCCATCAGGTCCCGGTCGGTGGGGGCGGACGTGAAGGCGGTGGCGTGCCGGAGCAGCTTCTCGCTGCGGCTCTCGGCGGGCGGCCCGCCGAGCGCCACGATCCGGGCGCCGAGCCGGCCGGCCAGCCGTTCGGCGGTCTGCCGCCACAGCCCCAGCTCGGCCGGCCCGCTCCACTGGAGGTCGAGCACCCCGATCGGGCGGCCCGCCGGGTCGAGCACCGGTACGCAGATCTCGGCGGTGACGTCGGGGCGCAGCGGGAGGTAGTCGGAGTCGGCGGCGACATCGGGCACCGTGGCGCCCTCGCCGGAGGCGTAGACCCGGCCGACGATGCCGGACTTGGGCGGCACGGTGGAGAAGACCTGCCACGAACCGGTGGCGGCGATGCAGCGCAGCCGGTCGTGGACCTGGAGCAGGACGGAGATCGTCGCGGGGGCGTACCGGGCGAGCGCGGTCACCGTCCACTGGCACGCTTCGACGGCGGTCGACGCCATCGGCAGGCGGACCGTGACGTCACGGACGACTCGCTCGTGATCCACGTTCTTCCAGGTGAGGGGAGGGCGCGGCTGGTGCCGGGGCTGCGATCAAGCGTACCCAGCCGGCGGCGGTCCGCCCTGGGAAGATCATCTGCTGTTCGTACACATGTTCCATCCACAGCCTGTGGACAGGGCCTGTGGGCTGCGCGACGAGCCCGCGCCGGGGGCGTGCGGGGGTTAGCGTGAGGGTCCCGGTCGCAGTGGAGGAGCCATGCTCATCGCCCAGCTGAGTGACCCGCACCTGACCACCGGCGTGCTCGCCGCCGCGCCCGCCGCCGGCCTGCACCGCGCGCTCGGCCGGGTGCTGGCGCTGCGCCCCCGCCCGGACTGCGTGGTGATCACCGGCGACCTGGTCGACCAGGGCCGCCCCGACGAGTACGCGGCGCTGCGCGAGGTGATCGGCCGGTATCCGCTGCCGGTGCACCTGGTCGCCGGCAACCATGACGACCGGGAGTCGCTGCTGGACGCCTTCGGCGGCACCCCGTACCTGGGTGGCGGCTTCTCCGCGTACTACCACGTCGACCACCCGGACGTGACCGTCGTGGTGCTGGACTCGCTGGCCCCCGGGGAGGGCGGTGGCCGGCTCGGCGACGACCAGCTCGGCTGGCTCGACGGGGTGCTGGCCGGCCGTCCCGACGTGCCCGCCGTGGTCTGCGTGCACCACCCGCCGGTCGCCGTCGGCATCCCGGCCGCCGACGCCATCCGGCTCGCCGACGGTGACGCGCTCGCCGAGGTCGTCCGCCGGCACCCCCACGTGGTACGCGTCGCCGCCGGCCACCTGCACCGCCCGGTGACCACCGGGTACGCCGGCACCGTGCTCACCGTCGCGCCGAGCACCTGGCGGCAGGCGTCGCTGACCATGAGCGCCGACGACGAGATCGGCTGGGTCGACGAGCCGACCGCGTTCCTGCTGCACGCGGTCGACGACGGCGGCTGCGTGACCCACACGGTGCAGGTCAGCCACGCCGCCGGCCAGACCTGCGGCTTTTGACGCGTCCACCCCGTACGGTGCCGGGACGCGTCGGATACGTCGCGTAGGGGTCGAACATGGCCGGTCGGCGCGCGGGGATCGGCGGAAGGGTCGCTCCGCCGACCATGGCGCCAGCCGTGATCACCGTCCGGATTCCGCCCACGGGACTCGCGGATCTATTTGCCGACGCAGAGGTCTCACGGTCCACAATTGCCGCGCGGCATCGATAGCCTCGGCCCACTCTCCGTGGTCGACTCCAGAGGTCGGCCCACGAACATGTGGGGGAACGTGTGAAGCACAAGCTCATCGGTTTCGCCGTCGCGCTGGCCGCCACCGTCGGCGGCACGCTTGCGGTGGCCGCGCCGGCGCAGGCCGCCACCCCGGCCGTCCAGATCACCAAGGTCTACTACAACTCGCCCGGCACCGACAACCGCTCCAACAGCAGCCTCAACGCCGAGTACGTCAAGTTGACCAACCGGCGCAGCACCACCATCAACCTCAAGTCCTGGACGCTGCGCGACAAGTCCAACCACGTGTACAAGTTCTCCGGCGACTTCCGGCTGGCCAAGGGCGCGAGCGTCTACATCCACACCGGCAAGGGCACCAACACCTCGACCCATCGGTACTGGGGCTCCGGCGCCTACATCTGGAACAACACCGGGGACACCGCCTACCTGCGCAACTCCGCCGGTACGGCGATCGACTCCTGCTCCTGGGGCAGCAGCGGCAGCTACACCTACTGCTGACCGGCGCGGGCCGGCACCGGCCCACGCGCGGCGCACGACTGGCGGCCGGCGCCCCGAGGGGCGGGAGCCGGCGCGTCATCCGACCGCCCCGGGGAGCGGGAGGCGGCTCCTGCGCACCGGGAGCCGCCACCCCTCCCCGGGGCGGTCGTCCTCGTCTCCGGCGGTCGCTCCCATCGGGCCGGTCGCCCGCCCGTCGGCAGCCCGCTCGAACCGCTCGGCCAGGGGGACGGCAACGGTCAGCCGAGCAGGAGTCGGCGCAGCTCGGCGGCGAGCCGCTCGGCCGGCACCTCGTGGAACCCGCCCTCCAGGCTGACCCGCCGGGCACCCGGGACCGACTCGGCGGTCGCCCGCGCCGCGTCGCGCAGCCACTGCGGGCTGCCCGTGCTGTCCACCACGACGGTCGACGCGGTGATCGCGGCGAGCCGCTCGGCGGGGACCCTGCCGTCCCCGGTGACGGTGGCGTCGTGGACCAGGGACGGGGCCATCATCTCCAGCCAGGACCACATCGGCTGGTCGCGCATGCCGCGTACCTGGTCGGCGGGGACGCCCACCGCGTCGATCATGAAGCACTCGACCGCGTCGCCCCGCCGGCCCCCCGCCACCAGCTCGGCCAGCCGGGGCGCGAGCGCCGGGCGCGACCCGGCGTGCGGCCCGACCTGAAAGGGCGGCTCGAAGAGGGCCAGCCTGGCGACCGGGAGCCCGGCGGCGGTCGCCAGGGCGGCGAGGATCGCGCCGGAGGAGACCCCGTAGAGGTACGCCGTGCCACCGGCCGCCCCGATCAGCGCCGCCAGATCCTCGATCTCCCGCTGCACCGCGTACGGGGCGGTGTCGCCGCTGTCGCCCCGGCCACGGCGGTCGTACCCGAGGACGGAGAAGTCCCCGGCCAGCGCGGCAGCCAGCGGACGCGTGGTGGACCGGTCGTTGAACGCGCCGCCCACCAGCACGATCGCCGGCCCGTCGCCGCTGCGCTCGTACGCGATCGTCGTGCCGTCGGCGGAGCGCACCGTGCCCGCCGTCAGAGTCGTCCCAGTCATCGTGGATCCTTCCGTCGTCGTCTCCCATCCCAGTCGGTGCCACCGACGGGAATCCGACGTCAATCGCCGGGCCGTTTTCACCTACCCGTCATGTCGGAATGGTCCGAACGTCCAGGCCGGGTCACCTGCCGTATCCGCAGGTCTGTTCGACTTCCCCAGTCGACCGGCGGTGGGCGGAGATGAGAAGCTGCTTCCGACGCAGCGGCGACCCCCGACCGCCGCCATTCGCGATCGACCCCTGTCACGGCACGAATCAGGGTGGCCGGGCGAATCATCGCCCGTGCGACGTCAATGCCGAACCTCACGAGGAGTTCCATGTCCGTCCCCGGGATGCGTCGGGCCGCCATCGGCCTGACCGCACTCGCCGCGGCCGCGCTGAGCACGGTCGCTGTCAACCCGAGCCAGGCCGAGGCCGGTCCCAAGCCGGTCGACGTCAAGCTGCTCGCGATCAACGATTTCCACGGCAACCTCGAACCGCCGACCGGCTCCAGCGGCAGCATCGCCGGGCAGGCCGCCGGTGGCGTCGAGTACCTCGCCACCCAGCTCGCCAAGCTGCGCGGGACCACCGAGGAGGAGCGGGAGCGCACCATCACGGTCGCCGCCGGTGACCTGATCGGCGCCTCGCCGCTGCTCTCCGCCGCGTTCCACGACGAGCCGGCTGTCGAGGCGCTCACCATGGCCGGGCTGGACTTCGCCAGCGTCGGCAACCACGAGTTCGACGAGGGTGCCAACGAGCTGCTGCGCATCCAGAACGGCGGCTGCCACCCGGTCGACGGCTGCGCGGACGGCACCCCGTACAAGGGCGCCGGTTTCAAGTACCTCTCCGCGAACGCGTTCAAGACCGCGACCGGCCAGCCGCTGCTGCCGCCATACGCGGTGAAGAAGGTCGACGGCGTCAAGGTCGGCTTCATCGGGATGACCCTGGAGGGCACCCCGCAGATCGTGTCCCAGGAGGGCGTCGCCGGCCTCACCTTCGCCGACGAGGCGGAGACCGCCAACAAGTACGCCCGCATCCTGCAAGCCCAGGGCGTGCAGAGCATCGTCGTGCTGCTGCACGAGGGCGGCCAGCAGGAGGCCACCGGCGGCATCAACGACTGCAAGGGCTTCACCGGCCCGATTGTCGACATCGCCAACCGGATGGACCCGTCCATCGACGTGGTGGTCAGCGGGCACACCCACCAGGCGTACAACTGCGAGATCAACGGCAAGCTGGTCACCAGCGCCAGCTCCTTCGGTCGCCTGGTCACCGATATCGACCTGAAGATCGACCGGAAGACCGGCGACGTGCTGACCGCCAAGGCCAACAACGTCGTGGTCACCCGGGGCGTCGACGACAGGGACCCGGCGCAGACCACCCTGATCACCCACTACAAGACGGCGCTCGGCCCGGTCGCCACCAAGGTCGTCGGCAAGACCGCCGAGCCGCTCGACCGCGTCCAGGAGACGCTCTTCGGTACGGCCAAGGGCGAGTCCCAGCTTGGCAACGTGATCGCCGACGCGCAGCTCGCCGCGACGGACGACGAGCAGGGTGCGCTCGGCGCGTTCATGAACCCCGGTGGTGTCCGCACCGACCTCGACGCCGGCCCGGTCACCTACGAGGAGGCGTTCACGGTCCAGCCGTTCGCCAACAACCTGGTGACGCTCGACCTCACCGGCACGCAGCTCTACTGCATGTTGGAGCAGCAGTTCGTGGTCGGCCGGACGCTCTACCCGTCCTCGTCGGTCCGCTACACGGTCGACGTGAACGGCGTGACCGGCACCACCGCCGACCCGTGCGCGGGCAGCCGGGTCGTCCGGGGCAGCCTCACCCTCGGCGGCGTGGCGGTCGCCGACGGCGCCACCTACCGGGTCACGGTGAACAACTTCCTGGCCGGCGGCGGCGACGGGTTCACCGTTCTCAAGGGCGGCACGAACCAGGTCACCGGCATGATCGACCTGGACGCCTTCGTGGCGTACCTGACTGCGGCCTCGCCGGTCTCCGCGCCGGCCCTGGACCGCATCCGCACCACCGCCGAGGTCC
Source organism: Micromonospora sp. NPDC047548 (assembly GCF_040642975.1). NCBI lineage: Bacteria > Bacillati > Actinomycetota > Actinomycetes > Micromonosporales > Micromonosporaceae > Micromonospora > Micromonospora sp. NPDC047548. The sequence continues at coordinate 10,983 of NZ_JBEYTI010000027.1, read as the reverse complement.
CCGCCGCCTGACGGCAGGACCCACCCACGAACGGGCCCCGGAGCACCCGCTCCGGGGCCCGTCCCCGTCCGTCGGTCCCGGCCCCGCCGGAGCCGGACGGATCAGGCGGCGACGGGCTCGGGAGCGGGGGCGCGGCCGTCCTGGATCGCCGTGAGCAGGGGGCGCAGGGAGAGGGCGATCAGCGAGGCGACCAGGCAGCCACCCACCACGACGGCGACCCAGACCTTGCCGTCGGCGGCACCGATCAGCGGCCCGGCGGTGACCGGGCCGATCACCCCGCTGATCCCGAAGATCATCGAACTCATCGCGTTGTACCGGCCGCGCAGCTCGTCGGTGGCGAGCGCGTTGGTCAGCGCTGGCATCACCGGCGACAGCATGGTCTCGCCGAACCCGAAGATCGCCGCGCAGGCCACCACGCCGAGCGCCGCCACCAGCGCGTTGCCGGTGCCGATCAGGCCGGCCGCGCCGAGGGTCAGCCAGGCGGCCGCGAAGACCGCGCCGACCACCGCGAGCCCCCCCGTGCGGCTGCGCCCCTCCATCCGGCGGATCACCAGCAGTTGGGAGAGCACGATCATCACGGTGTTGCCGGCCAGCGCCCAGGCGACCACCCGCGGGGTCACCTCGGCCACCCTGACCGCGTACGCGGTGAAACCCACCTCGATCTGGGCGTACCCGCAGGTGGTGAGGACCAGACCGAAGACGACCAGGCGGCGGAACGGGCGGTCCCGCAGCACGGTGAGGTAGCCCCCGCCGGCCGTCTTCGCGCCGGGCGCGCCAGCGGCGAGCCGGTGCCCGATGTGCGGCAGGCTCAGCAGGATGAGCGCCGGCGTCAGGTAGCTGAGCGCGTCGAGCAGGTAGATCAGCTGGAAGGTCGCCGGGCGGGCGATGTCGACGATGGCGCCCGACGTCAGCCCGCCCACGCCGATGCCGAGGTTGAGCAGGGCGAAGTTCAGGCCGTACACCCGCTGCCGCTCGTCGTCGGCGGTGAGCGAGGCCAGGATGGTGTTCTGCCCGGACCAGATCGCCGAGCCGCCGATCGCGATCACGGTGGCCACCCCGAACGCGGAGGCGGTCGAGTCGACCACCGCCAGCGACCCGGTGCCGATCGCCTCGATCAGCAGCGACGGCAGCACCACCCGGCGGGCGCCGAACCGGTCGATCAGCGTCCCGGCCAGCGGGGCGAGCGCCAGGGTGACCGCGCCGTACCAGCCGATGACCAGGCCGGCGCGCGGGTCGGAGAGGCCGCGCACGTCGGTCAGGTAGATGAACAGGAACGGCAGGGTGAGGCCGCGCCCGATCGCCGACAGCAGGGTGCCGAGCAGGATGCGTCGGGCTTCCGGACGGCGGGGGAGGGATCGGCGCAGCATGCCGCGATTCTGTCCGCCAGGTCCGACAGGCCGCGACCGGATTTGCCGCCGACCCCGCGTGCGGCGTGATCGAAAGCACGCCGAGGAGCTGTCGGTCGGTTCTGCCATGCTGGCCCGGTGAGCGTGACCTGGCGACACCTGCCCGCACCGGCCCGCGAGATCGCCGGCGCCGCCACCGACGCCGTCGAGGCGGCCAGGGCCCGCGATGGCGAGGCGTACGAGGTGGCGACCGCGCGGCTGGCCGGGGCCGAGCGTTCCGGTCTGGTGCTCGGCGCGGTGGTGCGGCTGATGCTGGAGGAGACCCACCCGGACGGGCTGGACGGCGACGACGTCCGGCGGGTGCTGGAGCGGTGCGTCCGGGCGGCTGCCCCCTGGCGGCCGGAGGTCGACCCGCACGTCGTGCTGGTCCTGCTGGCCTCAGCGCTCGGCGTGTACGACCCGGGCGAGGACGACGCCCCGCCCGAGCCGGCGGCGATCGCCCGGCACGCGCCGCTGCTCGTCGCCGACCTGCGCGCGGTGACGGGCCGGCCGGTCGAGGGCTACCTGGGCGCGGCGTTCACCGAGATCGAGCGCACCGAGCGGCACGACTGACGGTCGGGCCGAACGGTCCGAGGCATCGACCGATCGGCACTGCTCGAATTGACCGGCGTCGCGGTACGCTCCGCACGCCATCGTCGATCAGTCGGGGGACTTCATCGCCCCGGCCTGACGCTTATCTCCGGTCCGCAGCGGCCGCGCCCCGGTCTTCCCGATCGGGACGGGGCCGCTGCGCCTTCGCGAACCCCGCCCGCTGGTCGGCCCGGTGCGCGCCACCGACGAGTTGCCCCGCGTCCACCACCGAACGGCTGGAGGGGCGCCGGTCAGGGGCTGGCGGCGAGGAAGACGAACGCCGCGAACAGCGCGAGGTGCACCCCGCCCTGAAGCACGGTCGCCCGGCCGGGGACGACGGTGAGCACGCCGGTCACCGCGGTCAGCGCCAGCAGGGTCATCTGCGTGCCGCCGAGGCCGAGCAGCAGCGGCCCCTCCAGCCAGATCGTGGCGACGGCTATCGCCGGGATGGTGAGGCCGATGCTGGCCATCGCGGAGCCGAGGGCGAGGTTGAGGCTGATCTGCACCCGGTCGCGCCGGGCGGCCCGGGCCGCGGCGAGGGTCTCGGGAAGCAGCACGAGCAGCGCGATGACCACGCCCACGAAGGACGGCGGGAGGTTCGCGGCGGCGACGCCCGCCTCGATGGCGGGGGAGACGGTCTTCGCCAGGCCGACCACGGCGACCAGCGAGATGAGCAGCAGGCCGAGGCTGGCCAGCGCGGTACGCCTCGACGGCGGGTCGGCGTGCCCGTCGCCGTCGGCGTCCACGACGCTGCCGTCGCTGGTGACGGAGAGGAAATAGTCGCGGTGCCGGCCGGTCTGCACCATGACGAAGAGCCCGTAGAGGGCGAGCGACGCCACCGCGGCGAAGGTCAGCTGGGCGGGGGAGAACTGGGGCCCGGGCCTGGCGGTGAAGTTCGGCACCACCAGGCTCAGGGTGGCGAGGGTGGCCACGGTGGCCAGCGCCCCGCCGGTGCCCTCCGGGTTGAACATCGCCACCCGGCGGCGGAGCGCGCCGATCAGCAGGGACAACCCGAGTATGCCGTTACAGGTGATCATGACGGCGGCGAAGACGGTGTCCCGGGCCAACGACTGGGTCTTCTCCCCGCCGCTGATCATCAGGGTGACGATCAGCGCGACCTCGATGACGGTCACCGCGACGGCGAGCACCAGCGAGCCGTACGGTTCGCCGACCTTGTGCGCGACCACCTCGGCGTGGTGGACGGCCGCGAGCACCGCGCCGGCCAGGAAGGCGGCCACCACCGCGACCGTGATCCCGGAGAGGTCACGGCCCCAGCTGAGGGCCAGCAGCACGACCGCGAGCACCGGTACGAAGAAGGTCCAGTCGGTCAGCCGGGGTCGGATCAGCGCGGTCATGCCGTCAAGAATGCCAGGCGAGTCGATCAACAGCTGATTGATGGGATCCAAAAAACCGCCGTTGACATCTCGGAAGCCCCTGCCCAGGGCCTCCGTCACCGGCCTCTCCGGCAGGCGGGCCCCCCGCCGAGCGGTCGGGGCAGCGGGCGCCGGGCTGGCGATCCGCCCTCGCCGCCACCGCGCGCGGCGACACGGTCGAGCCCGTCTGCACCGTCCACAACCGGGGCACCGACCCGCTCCAGCCGCGGGAGACGATCAACGTCTACCCGTACGTCAACAACCTGGCCCGCTGCGTGACGGCCGCCGCGGTGGTGGCGAACCTGACCGTCACCGGGCCGGCCGCCTCCGGTGTCCGCGTCGCGCACCCGGCCGACGAGGCGCGGCCGACTACGTCGAACGTCAACTTCCTGGCCGGCGAGACCGCGTCGGACCGAAAACACCACCACCCCGGCACGGTAGGAGAGATCCGAGGCCGGGCGGCCCGCACCACCACCTGGATTGGCGCCGCCGCCCAATCGGCCTGCCCGACTGGTGAGAGTGCCTAATCAACTGTCGCGGGTTCCCGGCTGAGAAAGAGACGGTGGATGCCTGTCAGCTACTTTCCGTGGTCGCCCGGCGCGCGGAGGGAACCTCGTCTGCCCGCCCCACTCGCGAGGCAGCATGACCGGACGTTCGCCGCCTGTACGAGAGCAGCGTGCGGCCCGTGGGAACCGGCTACTCCGGCCGACAGCCAGAGCCTGGTCTGCAATTTTCCCGCGACCTGTTCCCACTACACACGAGCGAGATCACCGAAAGCTGCGGCCTGCAGCCTGGAATACCTGGGCAGGCTTGCTTGCTCATCCTCTTCTCGCCGCTGCGGGGGATGTGGGACCTGTCGGTGGGCCCTCGACCCGACCGCCGGTCAGCCGCGCTGGGGTGACAGGCGCAGCTCGCGACCCGGCCAGCGGGAACGCAGCCAGCGGTCGTGGCTGGCGACCGCGATCGCGCCGGGGCCCGTGGCCAGGGCCTCCTCCAGCTCATCGCAGAGCTGCGGTGAGAGGTGGTTGGTCGGCTCGTCCAGCAGCAGCAGCTGGGGCGGGTCGGCGACCAGCAGCGCCAGGGCGAGCCGGCGCCGCTGGCCGACCGAGAGTTGGCCGACCGGCCGGTCCAGGTCCGCATGGCCGAGCAGCCCGAGCGAGAGCAGCGGTACGGACTCGGCGCGCTCGGCACCGAGCGCCAGCTCGTAGGTCTCCCGCACGGTCCGGCCCGGCCGGTCGAAGACGGTGTCTTGGGCGAGCAGGCCGACCCGCAGGTTACGCCGCCGGCGCAGCTCACCGGTGGCCCCCAGTCGGCCGGCCAGCACCGCGAGCAGTGTCGACTTCCCCGCCCCGTTCGGCCCGGTGACCAGAAGCCGGTCGGTGGCCGAGACGTCCAGCCGGTCGAGCGCGAGCCGGCCGGGTACGCGAATGTCCCGCAAGGACACCAGGATCCCGTCTGTGGCGGCGCTGACCAGCGTGGTGACCCGGAACCGCAGCGGTTCCGGCGGCTGGTCGACCTGCTCACGTTCCAGCTCGTCGAGGCGGCGGGCGGCGTTGCGCACCCGCCGTGAGATCTCGTTCTGTACCCGCCCGGCGGTGTGTCCGTAGCCCATCTTCTCGTTGTCGCGCCGGGCGCGCCCCGGTGCCACCTCGTGCGCGGTCACCTCGACGAAGCGGCGCAGTTCGGCGAGTTCCTCCTGCTCCTCGGTGAAGCGCCGCTGCCAGCGTTCTCGCTCCGCCCGCTTGGCGGCCTGGTAGTCGGTGTAGTTGCCGCCGTAGCGGGCCGGGCCGTCGAGGGCCGGATCAAGGTCGATCAGATCCGTGCAGACCGCGTCGAGGAACGCCCGGTCGTGGCTCGCCACCACCACGACCCCGGGCAGGCCACGCAGCTGCTCATCGAGGAAGGCCGCAGCGTCGTCGTCGAGGTGGTTGGTGGGCTCGTCGAGCAGCAGCGCCGTGGGCCGCCGTACCAGGAGGGTGGCCAACGCGACCCGCGCGCGTTGCCCGCCGGACAGGGACGCGAGCGTACGCTCGCGTGCAAGCGCCCCGAGGCCGAGACCGGCCAGCATCATCTCGGCGCGCCGGTCGGCGTCCCAGGCGTCGCTGGCCTGCGCGCGGTCGAGCCGATCGCCGTACGCGGCGAGTAGGTCGGCGTACTCCGGCGCGTCCTGCGGGGTGTCGGCCAGCGCGCCGCTGAGCCGGTCCAGCTCGGCGAGATCCTCACGGGCCTCGCGCAGCGCGTCGTCGAGCACGGCGGCGATCGTGGAGGCCGGGTCGAAGGGCATCTCCTGGTGCAGGAAACCCAGTTCCGGTGGGCGGACGACGGTACCGGCGTCGGGCTCGTCTGCCCCGGCGAGCAGCCGCAGCAGGGTGGACTTGCCGGTGCCGTTCTCGCCGATCAGCCCGATCCGCTGGCCGGGTGCGGCGGTGAGGGAGATGCCGTCGAGCACCCGGCGGCTACCGAGCGTGCGGACCAGATCGTGGGCGAGCAGGGCAGATTTGGACATGCGAGACACACCATCATCGGAATCGTCTTCGACCCGAAGGCCAGTGCCGCCTACGGGGCGTGGGAAAGGGTCAGAGCTCACCGGCACCGGTGCGCTCCACACGGACGGCCCTGCAAACCGGGGCGGCCCGAGGCGAGTCAGTCGACGTCCGGAGGGCCGGTCTCCAGCAGGCGCCCCTCGGCGAGCCGCAGCCAGCGGTTGACCTTGATCTCCGCGAGGAACCGCTCGTCGTGGCTGACCACGAGTAACGCTCCCTCGTAGGCGTTGAGCGCGCTCTCCAACTGACTGACGCTGACCAGGTCGAGGTTGTTGGTCGGCTCGTCGAGCAGGAGAAGTTGCGGCGCCGGCTCGGCGCCCAGGACGCAGGCCAGGGTGGCGCGCAGCCGTTCGCCGCCGGAGAGCACCCCGACCGGCAGATGGGCCCGGGAGCCACGGAACAGGAAGCGGGCGAGCAGGTTCATCCGCTGTGCGTCCGGGGTCTGCGGCGCGAACGCAGCCAGGTTTTCCGCCACCGTACGGTCCAGATCCAACAGGTCCAGCCGCTGGGACAGGTACGCGATGCGGCCGTCGGCCCGCTTGATCTGGCCACCCTCAGACTCCAGGTCGCCGTTGATCAGGCGCAGCAGAGTGGACTTGCCGGCGCCGTTGGGGCCGAGCAGGGCGATCCGCTCCGGCCCCCGAATCGCCAGGTCGACGCCGTCGGCGGCGAACAGGGGCCGCTCGCCGTAACGGACCTGCATCCGTTCACCGGTGAGGAGTGTGCGTCCGGCCGGTACGTTGGTGCCGGGCAGCACCAGCGAGATCTTCTGCTCGTTGCGCAGCGCGCGCCCTGCCTCGTCGAGCCGGGCTTTGGCCTCGTTGACCCGCGAGGAGTGCATCTCGTTCGCCTTGCCCGCGGACTCCTGAGCGTCCCGCTTCATGGTACCGGCGAAGATCTTCGGCAGGCCGGCGTTCTTGAGGTTGCGGGAGGCGTTGCTCGCCCGCCGTGCCGCCCGCTCGCGGGCCTCCTGCAGCTCCCGCTTCTCCCGCTTGAGCTCCTGCTCGGCGTTGCGGACGTTCTTCTCCGCCACCTCCTGCGCGGCGCGTACAGCCACCTCGTACTCGGTGAAGTTCCCGCCGTAGAACCGCAGCTCGCTGCGGTCCAGTTCGGCGATGCGGTCCATCTGGTCAAGCAGTGCCCGGTCGTGGCTGACCAGTAGCAGGCAGCCGTTCCACTGCTCCAGAACCTCGTAGAGCTTGTGCCGAGCCTCGAGGTCGAGATTGTTGGTCGGCTCGTCCAGCAGTAGCACGTCCGGCCGCTTCAACAGCTGGGCCGCCAGGCCGAGGGAGACGACCTGGCCGCCGCTGAGGGTGTCCAGGCGCCGGTCGAAGGCGAGGTCGCCGAGGCCGAGCCGGTCCAACTGGGCGCGGGTCCGCTCCTCGATGTCCCAGTCATCGCCGATCGTGGTGAAGTGTTCCTCGCCGGTGTCTCCGGACTCGATGGCGTGCAGTGCGGCGATCAGCGGAGCGATCTCCAGAACCTCGGCCACGCTCAGGTCACCGGCCAGCGGCAGGCTCTGCGGGAGGTAGCCGAGCACCCCCTGGACCGAGACGGACCCGGCGGTGGGCCGGTACTCACCGGCAATCAGCTTGAGCAGCGTGCTCTTACCGGCGCCGTTCGGCGCGACCAGTCCGGTACGGCCTCCACCGATGGTGAAGGAGAGGTCCTGGAAGACCGGGGTGTCGTCCGGCCAGGAGAAGGTCAGGTTCGAGCAAACGATGAAAGCATCGGACATCGGAGAGACGACCTCGTATGTGAGGGCAGGCGGACCACAGCCGCCCGACAGGGGACATGGTTTCGAGGAACGACGAAAGGACCACGGCAGCGGCGCCTATTGACGCCGGCCAGTGGTCGATCACATGTCCGGTCTCACCCGGAGATGTCGTCGTCACCCACCATGTCTGGTTCCCCTTGTTCGTCTGATCACCCAGACTCAGATCGTTCGCGATCTACGGTAGCACCGGCGCGTTCTCCCCACCGGGCGAACCTGCGGTAGGGAGTTCTGCCAGGGATCGACCACCACGCCGCGTGTGCGGCCGGTGCGCGTGATCCCGTGACGCCAACGGGGCGCCGAGCCGACGGAGGAACCGGCATGGCCCGATCCATACCCATGGACCGCGAGTCTGCCCACCGAATCAGTGCGACTGCTCACCGCGACTACACCGTCACGGCGGAGGACCTGGCCATCGGGAAGGTCTCCTTCCGGGGGTCGTCCATGCTGCTCAGGCGGCGAACACCAGCGCCAGGGCGCCGACCACCGGCGCCGCGTACAGCAGGGGGAACGGGAGGTGCGAGTACGACCGCGCCCGGACCACGGTGACGACGGCCCCGGCGAAGTACAGCACCAGGCCGACCCCGGCCAGGACACCGACGACCGGCACGAACAGGCCGGCCACCAGGCCTGCGGCCCCGGCGGCCTTGGCCGTGCCGAGCCAGGGCCACCACGAGCGGGGTACGCCGTAGTCGGCCAGCGGCTCCACGACCCATGTGGCGCGGAGGAAGACGGAGGCGGCCGAGAAGCCGACCATGGCGGCGGCCAGCAGGGTGACGACGACGTGGGTGGTGGACATCAGGAGCGCTCCTCGCTGTGCGGCTCACCCGGGCCGGTTGTCCGGGTTCCTCACCGCACTGACACCCGGTCGCGCGCTGTTGTGACCGGCGGAGCGGAGTGGTGCGTACCCGGCCACAGATCCGCTGTTGCCGGTGCTGCTCCAAAGGGCGGTCATGGATCGCCTCTCTGCCGAACGTCCCTTGACGGAGCGGCCGGAAAGTCTAGACTTACCGTTCGTGGCCACTTACCAAGGGCGGATGCTCGAAGCCCTCGGCGACGCGACCCGGCGGACCATCTTCGAACTCCTCGCCGCCGGTCCACGTTCGGTTGCCCAGATCGCGGGCGACCTTCCGGTCAGCCGACCTGCCGTCTCACAGCACCTCAAAGTGCTCAAGGACGCCGGGCTCGTCTCATCGACGGCCATGGGCACGCGCCGCCTCTACGCCCTGGACCCGCGGGGTTTGGCAGCGATACGCGGCTACTTCGACCAGTTCTGGAACCAGGCAATGGTGGCCTTCGCGCAGGCCGCCGAGAACCCACCGGAGGAGAAGACGTGACAGCCCACACCACGGATCAGAACACAGCCGTAAACGCCAGCATGCACGTCGCCGCCACACCCGAGCACGCCTTCGAGGTCTTCACCAGCGGCATCGACCGGTGGTGGCCCCGCTCCGCTCACGTCCAACCCGGGCAGCTCGTGCAGATCGGCGTCGACCCGTACGCCGGCGGCGGCATGTGGGAGAAGAACGACGCCGGAGAGGTCTGCACCTGGGGCCGCGTCCTCACCTGGGACCCTCCCCGCACCTTCGCCTTCTGCTGGCTGATCGGGCCGGACTGGAAGCCACCAGCCCCGGACGCCGTGGGCAGCCGAGTCACCGTCACCTTCACCGCCGACGACACTGGCACCCGGGTCGACCTCGTGCACGACCAGCTCGACGCGCACGGGCCCGGCTGGGAAGGAGTCCGCGACAGCGTCGGCAGCGAGGGCGGCTGGCCAGGAATGCTCCGACAGTTCGCCGCCGTGCTCTAACCGCGCGTCGGCCGGGAAGGGGCGTCCGCACCACTGGACGGCGGCTCCCGCAACCACCCACGGACCCGGCAGCCGCCGACGATGCTCGGCCATCCCGGAGCCGGAGCGCTCCGCCGGAGGTGCAGTAACCGCAACCGCGCTCGGTGCGCCAGCTCGCCGACGCTGCCGGCGTGCGCTCCCCTGCGCCGTGCGGGTCCTGGCCGCGCGGCCAGGCCGGCTGCCGGCCCACCACTCTGCGGCGACGCCCGAGGCTCAGTCACTCGGTTAGTTGGTCACCCAGGATGCACCAGAGGGCACATCCAATGATTGGATGTGCCCTCTGACCTGGTCGGGGTGGCCGGATTCGAACCGACGACCTCTTCGTCCCGAACGCGGGTGTTGGGCACCTGCTGGTGTCATCCGCTGTTGGGGAGTGTCGGTGATCGTGGTGGACGCGCCAGGTTGAGGCGGTGCGAGCCGATCACTCCTTGCCGCTCCGTGAGATGGCTGGGCACGCCGTCCTTGGCGAAGGACAAACGGCCCTTTGTGGAGCCGAGGTCATTCCGGCAGCGCCGAAAACTGACTTCGGGCGGTGCGATGTTTCCTACGGCCGTTCGCCCTTCTGGCTACTGGCCCTCGGCCGTTCGGCAAGTCCATCCTGGAGTCGTCTGGCCCCGCCGGAGGCAGCTATTGCTGCAATACTGCTGCGATGTTGATGTGGATCGGGCGGGCCGCGTCTCTGCTTGTGGCGCTCGCGTTGGCAGTTGTCGGTGTGCTGTTTGTCTACGGATCTTGGAACGCTTGGGATGGCCTGCCGCCGGATGGGCCGCCTCTCAGCGATGCTTCTCGGACCTATGAGATTGTCATCGCCTTGTTCGGTCTGAGTCTCTTGGCCGGCGGCATCTGGATCGCTGTCCGAGTCGCCCGCGGAGTGCGTCAGCGCACAGCGTGACCTGAACCCCCGCTTCTGCAGCCACCTCAACCACCCACCCACCGGAGCCGTTCGGCAACTCCATCCTGGAGTCGTCTGGCCCCCGCCGGAGGCACAGCTCTAACCCCGCCCCCTCCCTCACCTCTCACCCCTCCACCACCTCTACCCCTTCCCTCCCTGGGGCTCCGGCGGCCCCGTACGGACCGTTCGGCAACTCCGTCGGCCGTGGTGACCTCCCGGTCTTCGTGGGTCTCTGGACCGTCGAGAACGGGTGAGGCGGTCCGTCTGGCCCTGGTCATCTCCCGGGACTCGTCACCGGGGTCACCTACTGGCCCAGGGGTGACGCGCGGGGCGGGGCGTGGGTTTCGGGCCGGCTGACTTTCCGCCCCGGCCCGCGCCGCGCGGAGCGCCTTGAACGGGCGAACCGCTCAAACGCGGCACGTTCCGGGCGCGGATCTGGAAGCCATCGCTCCAACGGGCAGGCTCACCTCTCGGGCTCCGGTTAGAGAGTCGGCCCGGGGCGCGGTTCCGGTGTTGCCACCGGCCCGTTTCCCCGGACCGCTCACCGAACCCGCCGTGCCGATCTCTCGGCAACGG
>NZ_JBEYTI010000026.1:0-84221 GCF_040642975.1 Micromonospora sp. NPDC047548 | reverse complement strand
GGTGAGGGTGGTCTTGCGGATCAGATCGGTACGCATGATGTGTGCCTCTCTGTTCGGGGGTGCGCGACGGCCCGTCGGGGGTGACGGTGTGCGCGTGAGGGAAAGTCAGGAAGGGGATCTGCCCGGCGGCCGGGGGGTGGCTCTGCTCGGGTGTCCGGGGGATGTAACCGTCCCGGCCGGCCACGCATTCCACGGCCCGGGTTCCGGGGGCTGCCCGGTGTCCGGGGGGGTAACCAACCGGGGTGGGCCGGCATTCCATCGGCCGGTCCGGGGACCGTCCGGGCGGGGGAGCCGCGGCGGTATGCCATGTACAACGACCCCGGCCCATCGGCCATTCCACCGCCGGGGTGGCCCCGACCACGGGACACCGCAGCTCACACCGGACGTCGGGGCGATCACCATCCGGCCGGAACCGGACATCCGGCACCGAACCGGCGGGGTGGGTGACAACCTCGGCCGGGGAGTCCGGTGTCGGCTATGACGCCCAACCCCCAGTCGGCACCCGGGGGCGGAGGTGAAGGGGGCGATCCCGGCCAGCACCGGCGGCGAGTCCCGACCCGCCCGGATCGGCAGGACCGGCAGGAGCCAGTCCTGGCGTGCCCGGGCTCGGGTTGATCCACTCCCTTTGCGGGATGTCGCGGTATCCCCCGCTGTGGGACACCGCGACATCCCGCAAACGGGGCACGCGGGCCCGGAGGTCGCCGATACGGTGCATGAGAATCAGACATACAGAGCAAAGCTCCACTTCTGGAACTCGCGGCCAGCGCTCGCCGTCGTGGGCCGCCGGCGCCGGCCGGCTCAGCCCAGCTCGACCGGCAGCGGCACGGGACGCTTCGCCACCCGGTCGTCGCCGGAGGAGCGCCCGCGCAGGTGCCGGGCCAGCCAGGGCAGCAGGTGCCGCCGGGTCCAGGCCAGCTCGGCGCGGAGCACCTCGTGCCCGCGTCGCCGGGGCGCGACCTCCAAGGGCCGGGTCCACGAGTCGTCGTACCCGGGCAGGCCGGCGGTGTGCGCGAGCGCCGCCGCGATCCGCTCGTGGCCGGCGCTGTTGGCGTGCAGCCGGTCCTCGCTCCACAGTCGAGGGTCGGAGGCGACCGGGTGCGCGGCGAAGTCCAGCAGGGTGGCCCCGGTCTCGGCGGTGACCCGACGCAGCGCCGCGTTGAGGCTGACCACCCGGCCGCGCAGGGGGCGGGCCAGCGGCATCACCGGCACCGGGTCGGGCAGGGTGAAGGTCAGCACGGTGGCGCCCTGGCCGACCAGCGCCCGCTGCATCGTCGCCACGTCGGCGGCGATCCGCGGGGCGTCGAAGGACGGCCGCAGCACGTCGTTCATCCCGGCCACCACTGTGCACAGATCCGGCGCGAGGTCGAGGGCCGCCGGCAGTTGCTCGGCGAGGATGCGAGCGGTGGTCCGCCCCCGGATCGCCAGGTTGGCGTACTCCAGGCCGCCCTGCTCCCGGGCCACCGCCTCGGCGAACCGGTCCGCCCAGCCCCGGTAGCCGCCGGCGCCGTCCGGGTCGTCGAGCCCTTCCGTCGTGCTGTCGCCGATCGCGACGTACCGCTGCCACATCACGACCGTCAGCTTATGGGCATCCCCGATCGGATGCCCGCCGCCGTCGGCCCGCCGGTGCCCGCCCTGCCGGTGGAGGCCCAATTCATCTGAGTGCCCCGATACGGTGCGGACGTGAGCCTGACCGACCTTCCCGGGCTCAGAGCCAGCCGGAGCGGCGGAACAGCCGGTGCAGGACGAGCGCGGCGGTCGCCATCAGCAGCAGCGCCCCCGGGTAGCCGTACCGCCAGGTCAGCTCGGGCATGTGCGCGAAGTTCATGCCGTACACCCCGGCCACCGCGGTCTGGGTGGCGGCGATGGCCGCCCACGCGGCGATCTTGCGCATGTCGTTGTTCTGGTCGACGGCGAGCTGTGCCAGCCGGGCCTGGAGCACCGAGTTGAGCAGCTCGTCGTACGCGGCGACCCGCTCGACCGCGCGGGTCAGCCGGCCCTCGACGTCGACGAACCAGCGGCGCAGCCCCGGCGGCGGCCCGCCGGCCCGGTCGGCGACCAGCGCGCGCATCGGCTCCTGCAACGGCAGCACCGCCCGCTTGAACTCCACCACCTCCCGCTTGAGCTGGTAGATGTGCTGGATGTCGGCGCCCCGGTCGCGGGCGAACACGCTCTCCTCGACGCGCTCCAGGTCTTTCTCCAGGTGGGCGGCGACCTCCAGGTACAGCTCAGTCATCCGGGCGGCCACCGCGTACGCCACCGCCCACGGCCCCTCGGCGAGCACCGCCGGGCGGCCCTCGATCTCGTGGCGTACCGGGGTCAGCGCGCCGGAGGCGCCGTGCCGGACGGTGATGACGAACCGGTCGCCGAGGAGGACCATCACGTCCCCGGTGTCGACCACCTCGGAGGTGGCGGTCAGCTCGGTGTGCTCGACGTAGCTGGCGGTGCGCAGCACCAGCAGGGTCACCCCGGCGTGCCGTTGGACGGTCGGCCGGTGCCCGTCGGCGAGCGCCCGCTCCACCACGAACTCGTCGAGGCCGAAGGTGCGCCCGACCGCGGCTGTCACCGCCGCGCCCGGGTCGTGCAGCCCCAGCCAGACGAAGGCGTTGCGGCCGCGCTGGGAGCGGGCGTACGCGTCGGCGTAGTGCGGACGGCCGGCCTCCCGGCGGCCGTTGACGTACACCGCGCAGTCGACCACCGCGTCCGGATTGGACCGCCGCGGTGTGGGCGCCGACGCCCCGGCTTCGCGGCCGAGCACCCGGTCGACCAGCGACCCCAGTCGCGGAATGAGCCGTGCCGCCGCCGCTCGCCGAGCCACCGTCCACCTCCGCCGCCGTGCTCCGGGGGCCCACCGTAGTACGGCGGTGCTCCCACCGGCGGTGGTGGGTCAGGACACGGCGGTGGCCCGCACGACGATGTTGTCGGAGTAGTCGCGGGAGCGTTCGTCGAAGCGCCCGCCGCAGGTCACCAGACGCAGGGTTGCGCCGGGCCCGCCCGGGCCGTAGACCAGCGCGGTGGGAAAGCTCCGCTTCGGGTACGTCCCGACGCCGTCCACCGCGAACGTCACCGCCCGCCCGTCGGCGCGGGTGACCCGTACGGTGTCGCCGGGCCGCAGCCGTCCCAGGTCGAAGAAGACCGCGGGACCGTCGCGGGTGTCGACGTGGCCGACGACCACAGCGTTGCCGGCCTCGCCGGGGCTGACGCCCGGCCGGTACCAGCCGGCGACGGTGGGACGGTCCAGCGGCGGCACCTCCAGGGTGCCGTTCGGGTCGCCGGCGACCGGGACCAGGCCGGCGTGGACGCCGATCGCCGGGATGTCGATGCCGACCGGTTCCGAGCGGGGCAGCACCGGCCCCGCTGATCCGCTGCGGTCGGCGCCGCGCGCGCCCGCGTCGGGCTGCGGCGGCCCCGCGGGGGTGACGGTGAGTCCCACGGTGATCAGGCTGAGCCCGGTGGCGCCGGCCACCGTCACCGCCGCCACCGCCACCCGGGTACGCGTGAACCACCTGCCGACGGCCATCGCCTCACCTCCCCGAGACGGCGATGGGTCGGGGTGCCCGCCCCGGTCCGGCCGGTGCGGGCACCCCTTCCAAGGGATGGTGTGTGAGGTCCAGGGTCAGGCGACGGTCGCGGCCGCCCGGCGTCGGCGGCGGACCAGGACGGTCGCTCCGAGCGCGGCGGCTCCGGCGAGCGCGCCGCCTGCGGCCAGCAGGCCGGTCGTGCCGTCGCTGCCGCCGCCACCGGCCGGTGCCGCGCCGATCGGGGTGACGGTGAACGTGACGCTGCCGGCGGAACTGCCGTCACCGCAGGTGGCGGTCACCGTGTAGGTGCCGAGGGTGAAGCCGGCAGTGAACAGTTCCGCGCTCAGTCCGCCGCCGGCCGCGGCGGTGGTGGAGCGAACGTTCTGGTCCCGGTTCGGCCCGGTGACGCGGAAGATCGCGTCGCCCGCGTTCGGGTTGCAGGTCGTCGCGGTCAGCACGACCGTCCCGCCGACCGGTGTGGTGGCCGGTGACACGGTGGTGTCCGCGAGCGCGGCGGCCGGGAGCAGAAGCGTGCCGAGTCCCACGCCGAGCGCCGCCGATACGAGAACTGTCTGTGCCTTCATGCGCGTCTTCCCTCACTTTTCGTCCGCTGTCTGCGTGGGACGTCGTTCGGGTGGCCAACTCCGTAACTAGCACCGGTGTGGCCAACACTAGGAGGGTTGACCCCTGCGCCCGGCGTAAATGAGAAATCTTCGTTGCCGTCCCGAGTTTTCCCTCGCGCCGGGGAGCTGCGGAAATGCCCGCACAGGACCGCCCACAACGCCCGACCAGGCGTCACTGGCCGTGCCGGTCGTCCCGTTGGGGCGGGAAGCGGCGGTGCGTGGAGCCGCGTCCCGTTCGGGGAGAGGCTGTCCGGGGCGGTCGGGATCCGGTGGGTGGCCGTGCGGCCCGCCGCACCAGGGCTGAGCGAGCCCCCACGACGTCGACCCTCCATGCAGGACGGGCCCGACACGTCAGCCGGCGGGCAGCGGGTCGCCCGTCTCCAGCAGCGTCTTGAGGCTGGCCAGCAGCTCGGGCCAGCCGCCGCTGCCGTCGAGCTGGCCGCTGATCGCCCGGTACATCTCGCTGTCGGGGGAGAAGTCGTCGTGGGTGACCGTGAGTCGGACGGCCCTGCCCACTCGGCGGGAGCCGCGATCCAGCTAGCCTCCTAGGACGCCTTAGAGGTGGTGCCGGCCGACTGTCGTTGCTCGCCGTCGCCTTGGCGGTGCCCTTCTTCTTCGGGCCGCAGGGCTGAAACTCGACGGCGGGGGACCGGCACGATTCGTTAGAGTCGCGGCATGACGAAGATCGACACCGACCGGCTGGTCCTGCGCGACTGGCGGGAGTCCGACGTACCCGCGTGGGCGGCGATGAACGCGGACCCGCAGGTCCGGGAGTTCCTCGGCCCGCTGCTCACCGCCGAGCAGTCCGCTGCGTCGGTGCGGTCCTTTCAGGACGACCTCGATCGCAAGGGGTACGGCTTCTGGGCGGTCGAGGTGCGCGACACCGGCGAGTTCGTCGGCTTCACCGGCCTCGACGACGTCGACGAGGAGGTGCCTGTCACCGGCGTGGAGGTCGGCTGGCGGCTGGCCCGTTCCGCCTGGGGCCACGGCTACGCCACCGAGGCCGCCCGCGCCGCGCTGCGGTACGGCTTCGACACGGTCGGGCTGGCGGAGATCCTGGCCATCACGACGGCGACCAACGTGCGCTCGCAGGCGGTGATGCGCCGCCTCGGCATGACCACCGACCCGACGGAGGACTTCGACCACCCGGGCGAGCCGGAGGCGCTGCGCCGCCAGGTCGTCTACCGCACCGCGATTCCCAGCTGACTGTCGCTGTCGGCGGAGACCCTGAGTCGGCTCGCCGCGCTGGACCTCCGGCTCGACGTCGACCAGTACCGCTACTGAGGTGCGCGCCGCCAGAACTGGCGGGGGGCGTACCCGTCGCGGCGCAGCCAGTGCTCGGTGTAGACGATCCGCTCGGCCTCGACCACCACCAGCGGCCCGGTCGGCGGCTCGTCCAGCGACCGGGACCGCTCCACGTGGTCGGACTGCCAGCGCACCGCCGGCCACCAGTGGTCGAAGTCCGCGTCGCCCTCGTACAGCACCCGGGCCCGGCCGAACAGTTGCGCGCCGCGGCTGCTGGCCTGGCCGACGAGCGGGGCGAACACCCCCACCGACACCCGCGGGTCGGCGGCGATGTTGCGCATCTTCGGCGAGGTCGCCGCGGCGGTGAACATGACCGCGAAGTCCAGGTGGAAGTAGCGGACCGGGGTGGCCAGCGGACCGTCGGGACCGGCGGTGGCCAGCACGCACATGTTCTGCGACGACAGCAGGTTGAGGATGCGTTCCTCGAGACGGTCGCGGTCGACGCGGGCGGTGCCGGCGAGCCAGGGGTTGGTGACGGGCATGGTGGATCTTCCCATACCCGTCCGGTGTCGTCAGATCCGCTCGTGGACCGAGCCGTTCCCCGCCACCGGGTTTCTCACCGCTTGCGCGCCTGGAGGGTGTACGTCTGCGCCAGCCGCCACGGCCGCTCGGCCAGCCGCCACTCGCCGTCGGCGTCCTTGATCTGCCGGCCGGGCAGCGCGTCCCAGGGCGCGCTGTCGTGCTCTTCGAGCATGGTCAGGTCGAGACCGGCGTCGAGCAGGGCGGTGACCACCTCACCGAGGCCGTGGTTCCACTCGTGGGTGGTGTTGTGCTGGAACGTCGCCTCGGTGCTGACGTAGGTGCCCGGCTCCTCCCAGACCAGCGGTTCCGGCCGCTCGAAGTACGGGTGCTCCACCACGAGCAGCCCCTCCGGGTGGGCCTCGTCCAGCGCCCAGAGCATCGGATGGCCCTCGCGCAGGAACAGCCGGCCGCCGGGGCGTAGCAGCGCGGCCACCACGCCCGCCCACTGGCGGATGTCGGGCAGCCAGCACAGCGCGCCGACGCCGGTGTAGACCAGGTCGAAGCCGCCCGCGCCGAGCACGTCGGGGGCGTCGTGGACGTCGGCCTCGACGAAGTCGACGGCGGCGCCGGCCCGCTCGGCCAGGGCGCGGGCCTGCGCCAGGGAGGCGCCGGAGAAGTCCAGCCCGGTCATCCGCGCGCCGAGCCGGTGCAGGGAGACGGTGTCGGTGCCGATGTGGCACTGCAGGTGCACGCCGCGCAGGCCGGTCACGTCACCGAGGCGGGGCCGGTCGAAGCGGACCACCTCGCTGAGGTACGCCGGGTCGGTGGCGAAGCGCTCCACCGCGTAGTCGGGCGACGCGGCGTGGGCGGGGGCGCGCTCGTCCCAGTTGGCCCGGTTGACGGTGCGGTAGTCGGTCACCGGCGCACCGTCGCACATCCACCGCCCGGCGCTCAACGGGAATTCGCCGTCCGGCGGCGCTGGTAGGTTCGCTGGCCGTGACGGGGGAGCGGTGGGACGGGCGGTTCGCGAAGCTGTGGGCGGCGCGGACCGACGAGCCGCAGGTTCGTCGGTCGGTCATGAGCTGACCGGGAGCACCACGCCCTCGGCGGCGGACCGGTGCGCCAGCTCGATCAGCTCCACGGTGGTGACGGCGTCGCGGGGGTCGACCGGCATCGGCGCGCCGTCCCGCAGCGCCGCCGCGACCTGGGTGTAGAAGTCCTGGTAGCGGCCCGGGTCGGTGGGCACGGGACGCAGGTCGCCGTCGACGCCGAGCCGGCCGTACCGCTCGGGCGGAATCTCGCCCCAGCCCGGCGCGCCCGGGCGGGCCCCGGCGCGCAGCGCCTCCTCCTGTACGTCCAGTCCGTAGCTGGTATAGGCGGCGCGGTCGCCGAGGACGCGCAGCCGGGGCCCGAGCTGCGCGGTCACGGCGCTCATCCACAGGTGGGAGCGGACGCCGCCGACGTGGGTGAGCGCCACGAAGGCGTCGTCGTCGACCTGCGCGTCGGGCCGCCGCCGGTCCACCTCGGCGTAGACGCTGCGCACCGGCCCGAACAGCTGCACCGCCTGGTCGACGAGGTGAGCGCCGAGGTCGTACAGGGCGCCGCCGGCCTCGCCGGGGGCGGCGCTCTCCCGCCAGCCCTCCTTGATGGCCGGCCGCCAGCGCTCGAACCGGGACTCCAAGCGGGTCACCCGGCCCAGCTCGCCCTCGGCGATCAGGCGGCGGGCGGTCAGGAAGTCGCCGTCCCAGCGACGGTTCTGGAACACCGTCAGCGGCACGCCGCGCCGGTCTGCCTCGTCGACCAGGGCGCGGCCCTCCGCCGCGGTGCCGGCGAGCGGCTTGTCCACCACGACGGCCAGCCCGGCGGTGACGGCGGCCCGGGCCATCGGCACGTGCAGCCGGTTCGGCGTCGCCACCACGACCAGGTCGAGGGTGTCCGCCGACTCCCACAGCAGGTCCGCGTGGTCGACGACGCGGGCGTCCGGGTGGTCGTGGCGGGCCTGCTCCTGCCGCTGCGGGTTGCCGGTGACGACGGCGTCCAGCCGCAGCCCGGCGGTCGCGGTGATCAGCGGGGCGTGGAACACCCGGCCCGCCAGCCCGTACCCGAGCAGCCCGACCCGCAGTGGTGTGGGCGCCGCGTCCGCCATGGTGTCCCCCCGGGTTTCCCGTCCGTCTCCTGGTGATTCCAGGCCGAACCTACGCGCCGCCGGCACGACGGGAGGTGCGCGGTCAGCGGGGAGTCGGGTCGGTCACCCAACCGGCGACCAGCACCAGGCCGGTGGGGCGGTGCACGGCGAGGAAACCGAACGGACGGTCGACGTCCAAGCTGACGGCCCAGCGGGCGGTGAGGGCGTTGGCGTGTGCTGCTCCTGCCGCCGCACCGTACCGGCCCCGCGGTGCGCCGTGGGGGCACCGCCCGGCGGGGCCGGGGGTGTGACAGCGTGGTCGGGTGGACAACGTCGACCTGGCCGTCGTCGGCGGTGGCGGCGCTGGTTCCCTCGTCCTCGCCGCGCTGGACCGGCACGGCGTCCGTGACCTGCGGATCGCCGTGGTGGACCCGGTACGCAAACGCGGCCAGGACCGCACCTGGGCGTTCTGGGGGACGCCCGGCACCGACCTGGAGCCGATGCTCAGCGCGAGCTGGCGGCAGGTGGAGGTGACGACCCCGGCCGGGCAGCGCCGGCTGGACCTCGCCCCGCTGCGGTACGCGATGCTGCGCTCTGCCCCGGTCTACGAGCGGGCCGCCGAGGCGCAGCGGCGGCTCGGCGCCACCCGGGCCGACGCGGCGGTCGGCGCCCTCGACGACGACGGCGGGTCGGTGACCGTCCGGGACGCCGACGGCGCGGCGCTGTTGCGGGCCCGCTGGGTGCTGGACTCGCGACCCCGGCCGCCCCGGCGTGCGGGGCGGACGAGCTGGTTGCAGCACTTCCGGGGCTGGTGGCTGGAATCGGCCGGGCCGGTGTTCGACCCGGGCCGGGCGGTGCTGATGGACTTCCGCACCCGGCAGCCGGCCCGGGGCGTCTCCTTCGGCTACGTGCTGCCGGTCAGCGACCGGTACGCCCTGGTCGAGTACACCGAGTTCTCCCCGGCCGCGCTGACCGACGCCGGGTACGACGCCGCGCTGCGCGGCTACGCCGACCTGCTCGGCCTCGACCTGACCGCGCTGACCGTGCGGGAGGTGGAGAACGGGGTGATCCCGATGACCGACGGCCCCTTCGAGCCCCGGCCGTCGCCGCGGGTGGTGCGGCTGGGCACCGCCGGCGGGGCCACCCGCCCGTCGACGGGGTTCACCTTCTCCGCGATGCACCGGCAGGCCGACGACATCGCCCGGGCGCTGGCCGCCGGCCGGGACCCCGTGCCCCGGCCGGCGTACCCCCGCCGGCACCTGTGGATGGACGCCGTCGCGCTGCGGGCCCTGGACCGCGGGGCGGTTGGAGGCCCGGAGTTCTTCGACCGGCTCTTCGACCGCAACCCGGCGCAGCGGGTGCTGCGCTTCCTCGACGGTGCCACCACCCCGGCGGAGGATCTGGCGGTGATGCGGTCCAGCCCGCTGCTTCCGATGACCTCGGCGGTGGTCGGTGACGCCGGCGGCCGGCTGCGCGCCCGGCTGCGGCCTGGTCCGGCGCCCGTCGGCACGGCTCCGTGCCGGGCTGGTCAGGCCGGCTCGTAGGTCGCCACGACCACCCCCGTGGTGGTGGTGACGCTGTCCACCAGCGCCAGCCGGGCCGGGTGCCCACCGTCGGGGAACAGCCGCCGGCCGACGCCGAGCACCAACGGGTGGATGACCAGCACGTACGCGTCGATCAGCCCGTGCGGGGCCAGCGACCGCACGAGCTCGCCGCTGCCGAGCACGGCGATGTCCGGGCCGTCCTGCCGCCGCAGGTCCGCGACCGCCGCGACGGCGTCCCCGTCGAGCAGCACAGAGTTCGCCCACGGCAGCGGCGTGGTCAGGGTGCTGGAGGCGACGTACTTGGTGAGCCGGTCGAGCACCGGGGTGAACGGGTTGTCGGTCTGGCGCGGCCAGAAGCCGGCGAAGTCCTGGTAGGTGCGGCGGCCGAGCAGCAGCGCGCCGGTGGACGCCATGCCCTTGCCCATCCGCTCGCCCAGCACCGGGTCGGTGTAGGGCACCGCCCAGCCGCCCCGGTCGAAGCCGTCCCGGGTGTCCTCGTCCGGACGCCCGGGCGCCTGCATCACGCCGTCCAGGCTGACGTTGTTGGTCACGACGATGCGTCTCATGCCGATCCTTGCGGGTCACGGCCGGCCCGACGCCGGCCCCTCACCTCCCAGACGAACGGCGGCCGGCGCTCTCGACATCCCGGCCGGCCCGGATCGGTCACGGGGTCGGCCCTGCCAGGGCGTGCCGGTCGTCCGCCGACGGATCTCCGGCGGGTAGGTTCTGCGACATGGTGGAGGAGGCGACCGGCAGGGTCGTGGAGATCTGGACCGACGGGGCGTGCAGCGGCAACCCCGGCCCGGGCGGCTGGGGCGCGCTGCTGCGCTACGGCAGCCACGAGCGGGAACTGTGCGGCGGCGAGGCGACCCCGACCACCAACAACCGGATGGAGCTGACCGCGGCCATCCAGGCGCTGGAGAGCCTGACCCGGCCGGTCACCGTGCGGCTGCACACCGACAGCACGTACGTGCGCAACGGCATCACCGGGTGGCTGGCCTCGTGGAAGCGCAACGGCTGGCTGACGGCGGCGAAGCAGCC
The DNA here is from genome assembly GCF_040642975.1 of Micromonospora sp. NPDC047548. Classification (NCBI taxonomy): domain Bacteria; kingdom Bacillati; phylum Actinomycetota; class Actinomycetes; order Micromonosporales; family Micromonosporaceae; genus Micromonospora; species Micromonospora sp. NPDC047548. The sequence continues at coordinate 73,603 of NZ_JBEYTI010000026.1, read as the reverse complement.
GGTCAAGAACGCCGACCTGTGGCAGCGCCTGGAGGCGGCCTGCGTCCGGCACGACGTGACCTGGCTGTGGGTCAAGGGGCACAACGGCCACCCGGAGAACGAGCGGGCGGACGCGTTGGCCAACAAGGGGATGACGCAGTCGCGGGCGGCCGCACCGCTCAGGACTCCAGCAGGCGCCCGCGCAGGGCGGTGACCACGGCGTCGTCGACGCCGAGCGCGTCGCGGGCGTAGCCGCGTACCGAGCCGTGCGCGGCGGTCAGGTCGGCCAGGAAGAGCTCGATGACCCGCGCGGGCGCCCGGCCGTACGAGGGCCAGTGCAGGGTGCGCCCGGGGTGGTGGGCCCGCCAGGTGGCGACCAGTGGGTCGGTGGCCAGTTCGGTGAGTGCGAAGTCCTCGGCGATCTGCCGTTCGTCGACGTCGAGCAGCGCCAGCACCAGGGCGGCGAGCAGGCCGCTGCGGTCCTTGCCGGAGGCGCAGTGGAATGCCAGCGGCCCGTCGGCGGCGGCGATCGTCTCCAGCGCATGCCGCAGCTCGGTCGTGCCGTCGGCGGCGATCTCGGCGTACCGGTCGGCGAGGTAGCGCCACGGGTCGACGGCCGGGTCGATCTCCGCCTGGTCGTACGGGCGGTGCTCGATGCTGAGGTTGAGCCAGGTCAGGCCGTCCAGGTCGGGAACCCGCCCGCGCGCCGCGATCTCCGACGGGTAGCGCAGGTCGATGACGGTTCGCACGCCGAGCGCCCGGAAGCGGTCCAGGTCGTCCCCGGCGAGCTTGGCCAGCGAGTCCGACCGGTACAGCAGCCGCCATCGGACGGTGCGCCCGTCGCCGGCGCGCCACCCGCCCAGGTCCCGGAAGTTGTGCAGCCGCGCGAACTCAAACTGCCGGTTCACCTCCCGCACAGTAGTGGGCGGTGCGGGGACCCGACGTCCGTGACGTCGTACCGGGCCGGCCGGACTACGCCGGCCGGGCCCGGCGCGGGCCTGGGCGTCGTTACACCTCCCGGGCGGGGTTGACCGCCTCCTCCTGGGCGGGGTCGGCCGTGCCGGAGACCGCGTCCACGTCGTAGCCGGCGCGGCTGGTCTCCCGGGCCGAGAGGTGCTCCTCGGCGGGCAGGTCCGCGAAGTCGTCGCCGGTGTCGTCCGTGCTGCGCAGCGAGTCGCCCGGCGGGCGCAGCGACGCCTCGTACGCGGGGGTGCCGTCCGGTTCGTCGGTGCTGGCCCGGTCGGTGCGCTGTTCTTCCGTCATGCCGACCTGCCTGCCCGTCTGGTCGGCCGGCAAACACTCTGGGTCAACGGCGGGGCCCGCGTCCCCGCCGGGCCGCCGGGCGGGCTTCGCCCGGACGGGGGCGGCGGACCGGGGTGAGGCCCAGCCCGGACCAGTGCGCGGGGTGGCGCAGCGCCGGCGGCAGCGCGGTGCGCCGGTCGCCGCGGGCCGCGTCGAGCTGCGACTGGTGCAGGAAGAGCGCGCCGGACAGGTCCGCGCCGCGCAGGTCGGCGCCGCGCAGGTCCGCGCCCGTGAGGTCGGCCAGCCGCAGATCCACGCCGCGCAGGTCCGCGCCGATCAGGCACGCGCCGCGCAGGTTCGCCCCGACCAGGCGCGCCCCGCGCAGGTCGGCGCCGAGCAGGGCCGCGCCCCGCCGGTCGGCGCCGTCGTGGCCGGCCCGGGCCAGCTCACTGGCCCGCGACAGCAGCGGATTCATCCGCCCCCGGTACGCGTCGACGTCCACGGCACGCAGCGTGTCGGCGTCGCCCGCGGTGCGTCGTCGGGTCTCGTCCACGGCCGCCCGCAGCTCGTCGCCCAGCGTGCCAGCGGGGGTCAGCGCCAGCGCCTCGGTGAGATACCAGAGCAGCTCGTGCAGCGGGCGCACGACGGCGAAGGTGGCGAACATGGCCGCCGCCGTCGCCGAGTCGTCCCGCCAGTCCCGACCGGCGAAGGTGACCTGGGTGACGTGCTGGCCCGCGCCGAAGCAGTCGAAGACGGTGCAGCCGGAAAACCCCCGCTCGCGCAGCTGGGGGTGGATGCCGCAGCGGGAGTCGGCGCGCAAGTTCGGGCAGGGCTGGCCGGCCGGCTTGTCCAGCGCGAAGTCCGCCGAAACGGCGAAGGCCGGGGCGACGCAGCACAAGCCGACGCAGCGGGCGCAGTCGGCCCGCAGGTCCGCGCCGGCTCGGGGTGTTTCGGACATGTTGACCGGTCTCCCGCTGGTTGGTTCGTTTCCCGTCCGGGTCACAGGCCCCGGCGTACCCATTGTCCGCCAGCGGGGTGCCGGGGCCGCCGGGGGAGGTCGCGGATTCGACGTCGGCCGTGTTGCCCGATCCCAGGGACGGGCGGCGCGCCGGTCCTGCCAGAACCCGCAGGCGTGGACTTACCGGACCGGGGCGTACTCGAGAAGGCACCGGCCCCGCATGTGACATCCTGCGCGTTGGCCGGGCGTCCGGTCAGCCGGGTGTGCCCGGAGCGCCGTGCCGCCCGAGATGGCCATTCGGCTGACAACCGGGCGCCGTCGTCGCGGCAACCGGGTTGTCCGTCGATACCGGATCGTTGCCGGCACCTGACAACGCAATTGCGTCGTTACGGCAAGGAGTTGTCGCCGACACCAGATCGTTGCCGATGGACGACAACCGATTCTGTCGTTACCGTAACGATTCTTTTCCATGCCCGCAGGCGGTTTACCGTCGGCTCATCGCATACATTCTCCCGTCGATGAGGGGGCCCGCGATGAGCGACATGTCCCACCCGCCTTCGCTGTCCACGCCGCGCGACCCGGATGTCGTCGACGCGGCCGTCGCCGTCAATTCGCCGGCCGACGTGCCGCCGTCGCGCCAGCGCCGGGAGATTGTCGGCAGATCCCCCAATCAGCTCGCCTGGCTGCGGCTCAAGCGGGACCGCACCGCCCTGGTCAGCTCCGTCGTGCTCGCCGTCGCGGCCCTGGTGGCGCTCGCTGCGCCGCTGATCGCCAGGCTCACCGGAATCGACCCGACCGACAAGTTCGTCGACCGGCTCAACGATTTCGGGATGCCGGTGGGATATGCCGGCGGCATCGGCGGCGACCACCTGCTCGGGCTGGAGCCGGGCAGTGGCCGGGACATTTTCCTGCAACTGGTCCACGGATTGCGGACCTCGTTGTTCATCGCATTCGCCTCGGCGCTGCTCGCCTCCGTCATCGGGGTCGGCGTCGGTATCGTCGCCGGCTACGCGCGGGGCTGGCTGGACAGCCTGATCAACTGGTTCGTCGACGTCACACTGGCGTTCCCGTTCCTCATCTTCGCGCTCGCCGTCATCCCGATCCTGGAGGACCGCTTCTATACCGAACGGGAGGCGGCGTCGCCCGGTTTCCGCATCGCGTTGATCATCGCCACCTTCGGGCTGTTCAGCTGGACCTACACGGCGCGCCTGGTACGCGGTCAGGTGATCTCGCTGCGCGAGCGCGAGTTCGTCGAGGCAGCCCGGGCCGCCGGCGCCGGCACCGGACACATCCTGTTCCGCCAACTGCTGCCGAACATCTGGGCGCCGATCCTGGTCACCGTCTCGCTGAACGTGCCCCAGTTCATCGCCGTCGAGGCGGCTCTGGCGTTCGTCAACATCGGCGTCACCGAACCCACGCCCGACCTCGGCCGCATGATCTACAACAGCATCGGCTACGTCGCGAGCGACCCCTGGTACACCCTGTTCCCCGGTTTGACGATCTTCCTGCTGGTCCTGGCGTTCAACCTGCTCGGTGACGCGCTGCGCGACTCGCTGGATCCGCGGTCAACCCGGTAACCCCCCGGCCATCGGTGCACGTACGCCCGGCCGGCGAGGGCCGGCCGGCGGGAAGGGAGAACACCGTGCGAGGAAGAACCCGGACACTGACCTGTGGTGTCCTGGCCGTGGCGCTCGTCGCCGGCGGCTGCACCAGGACCACCGACTCCGGCGGCGGTGGCGAGGAGAAGAAGACCAAGACCCAGACCGGGTCGATCTCCTACGAGGCCGCCGACAACCGGGGACCAGCCGCCGCCGTCGACGGCGCGACCCGCGGCGGCACCGTCACCGTCATGCAGGTCTCCGACTTCGAACACCTGGACCCGGCCCGCAACTACGTCAACGTCCAGCAGGTGACCGGCGGGCTGCTCTACCGGGCGCTCAACGGCTACAAGGAGAACGGCAGCGGTCAGCTGCTGCTCGTCGGCGACCTGGCCACCAACCCCGGCAAGGACGTCGACGGTGACTGCAAGGTCTGGGAGTTCACCCTCCGCGACGGGGTGAAGTACGAGGACGGCTCGCCGGTGACCAGCAGGGACGTGGCGTACGGCATCGGCCGCTCGTTCGCCCCGAGCCTCAACGAGGGCCCGCACTACATCCAGCAGTGGCTGTACCCGGGCGGGGTGTACAACGCCGCCTACAAGGGACCGTACGACGGCGGCAAGCCCGCACCGGACGGGATCACCACCCCCGACGACCGCACCATCCGCTTCACCTTCCCGCAGCCGCACTGCGACATGCCGTACGCCGCGGCGCTGCCCACCAGCGCGCCCGTGCCGGCCGGCAAGGACACCCGCGACCAGTACGACCTGCGGCCGTTCTCGTCCGGGCCGTACAAGGTGAAGTCGTACCAGCGGGACGTGGCGTTGGAGCTGGAGCGCAACCCGAACTGGGACCCGAAGACCGACCCGCTGCGCACCGCCTACCCGGACGGGTGGCGGTTCACCTTCGGCCTGGAGTCGGCGCAGATCGCCGAGCGGCTGGTCGCCGACGCCCCGGCCGACCAGGCGTCGATGAGCTGGGTCGACGTGCCCCCGGCGGTGCTGCCCCGCACCACCTCCGGCGGGGTCGCCGAACGGGTCGTCAAGGGCCCCACCCAGTACACCTGGGTGCTGAACATCAACACCCAGCGGGTCACCGACCTGAACATCCGCAAGGCGTTGAACTATGCCGTTGACAAGGACGCCGTGCTCAAGGCCATCGGCGGGCAGGCGGCCGGTTCGCCGGCCACCACCCTGATGTCCCCGACCACCGCCGGTTTCCACCAGTACGACGTGTTCAACGCCCCGATCAGCGGCGATCGGGCCAAGGTGGCCGAACTGCTGGCCGGCAAGCGGCCGAAGCTGGTGCTGGCCCACTCCAACATCGAGCTCCGTACCCAGCAGGCCGAGGCGCTGCGCAAGAACCTCACCGACATGGGCTTCGACATCGTGATGAAGCCGATCGAGAACAGCAGCTACTACGACGAGATCGGCCGGAAGAACAACCCGTACGACCTCTACATCGGCGGCTGGGGCTCGGACTGGCCCACCGGCTCCACCATCATCCCGCCCCTCTACGACGGCCGCGAGATCGTGGCAGAGGGCAACAACAACCTCTCCTACCTCAACGAGTCGGCCGTCAGCGCCGAGATCGACCGGATCCGCAAACTGCCGGCAGCCGAGCAGGACGCCGGCTGGATGGCGCTGGACGAGAAGATCATGCGGGAGTCCGTGCCCGTCGTGCCCTGCTACTACGACGCGGCGTACGAGCTGCACGGATCCAAGATCGGCAACACCTTCCTCAGCGACGCCTACGGCATCCTCCAGGCCAACACCATCTATGTGAAGCAGTGACCGCCGGTGGGGGCGGCACCCGGTGCCGCCCCCGCCCCCTCGTCGCAGGAGGGGTCCTCGTGCTCCGTTTCATCGTCCGGCGGCTGCTCGTCGCGGCCGCCACCCTCGTCGTCATCAGCCTGGTCACCTTCGGGCTCTTCTTCGCGGTGCCGAGCAGCCCGGCCAAGGTGATGTGCGGCAAGAGCTGCACCGCCGAGGACATCGCGCAGGTCGAGGCCCGGCTCGGCATCGACCAGCCGCTGCCCCGGCAGTACACCGACTTCGTCCGGGGCGTCTTCGTCGGGCGCACGTACGGCGAGGGCGACTTCGCCCGCCGGTGCCCCGCGCCCTGCCTGGGCTACTCGTTCCGCAACAACCAGCCGGTCACCGAGATCATCGCGCAGCGCCTCCCGGTGACCGCCAGCATCGTCGCGGGCGGTGCGGTCCTCTGGCTGCTGCTCGGCGTGTCCCTCGGCATGGTCTCGGCGTTGTGGCGCGGCACGGTCTTCGACCGGGCGGCGATCGGCGTGACCCTCGCCGGCGCCTCCATGCAGGTCTACTTCTTCGGGTTGATCCTGCTCTATGTGCTCGTCTACGCCACCGGACTGCTGCCGTTCCCCAGCTACACACCGCTGACGGAGAACCCGCTGCGCTGGGCGGCTGGGCTGCTGCTGCCGTGGATGACCCTGGGTTTCCTCAACTCCGCCCTCTACGCCCGGCTGTCCCGGGCGCAGATGCTGGAGACCCTCTCCGAGGACTTCGTGCGGACCGCCCGGGCGAAGGGCCTCTCACCGCGGCAGGTCCACCTCCGGCACGCCCTGCGCGCCGCGATCACCCCGATTGTGACCATCGCCGGCCTGGACATCGGCACCTCGCTCGGCGGCACCTTCATCACCGAGAGCATCTTCGGCCTCCAGGGGCTCGGCAAGGCCACCGTCGAGGCGGTGCAGTTCCTCAACCTGCCGCTGGTGATGGCCACCGTGCTGTTGGCGGCGGTGTTCATCGTGGTCGCCAACATCGTGGTCGACGTGCTGTACGCCGTCATCGACCCGCGGGTGCGACTGAACTGAAGGGAGCGTGACATGACGACGTCCGTGGTCCCGGCCCCACGCCGGGAGTCCGCCCCCCACCTGCGGGTGGAGGAGTTGCGGGTCCACTTCACCACCGCCGACGGGGTGGTACGCGCGGTGGACGACCTGTCCTTCGCCGTCGACCAGGGCCGCACCCTCGGCATCGTCGGGGAGTCCGGCTCGGGCAAGAGCGTCACGTCGCTGGCGGTGCTGGGGCTCCACGACCGGCGGCGTACCCGGATCTCCGGGCGGATCTTCCTTGGTGGCCGGGAACTGGTCGGGCTGCCGGAGGAGGAGCTGCGCCGGTTGCGGGGCCGGGACATCGCGATGATCTTCCAGGATCCGTTGTCGGCGTTGCATCCGTACTACACGGTGGGCAGGCAGATCGCCGAGGCGTACCGGGTGCATCATCCGCGGGCGGCAAAGCGGGAGGCTCGGCAGCGGGCGGTGGACATGCTGGGGCGGGTGGGGATTCCGCAGCCGGGCCGCCGGTTCGACCAGTATCCGCACGAGTTCTCGGGCGGAATGCGGCAGCGGGCGATGATCGCGATGGCGTTGGTCAACGATCCGGATCTGTTGATCGCCGACGAGCCGACCACGGCGTTGGACGTGACGGTGCAGGCGCAGATTCTGGATCTGCTGGCGGACCTGCAGGCGGAGTTCCATTCGGCGATCATTCTGATCAGCCATGACCTGGGGGTGGTGTCGCAGGTGGCGGACGACGTGCTGGTGATGTACGGGGGCCGGGCGGTGGAGCGGGGGAGTGTGGAGCAGGTCCTGCGGCGACCGCAGCATCCGTACACCTGGGGTCTGTTGTCGAGTGTGCCGTCGTTGCACGGTGACGCGGACGCGGACCTGGTGCCCATTGCGGGCAACCCGCCGTCGTTGATCAATTTGCCGGCGGGGTGTGCGTTCCATCCGCGCTGCCGGTACGCCGACCGCAACGGTGACCGGTGCCGCACCCAGGCGCCCGAGCTTCGGCAGGTGGTCGAGCGGGGACATCTGGTGGCGTGTCACCTGCCGGAGGCGGAACGCCGGCGGATCTACCGGGACGAGATATCGCAGGTGGGGGTGGCCCGATGAGCCCCGTCGTCCCCGAGCGGCACGCCCGCGTCGCCCGGCCCGGGCAGCCCGGTGAACCACTGTTGCGGGTGCGGGGGTTGGCGAAGCACTTCCCCGTGCGTAACGGGTTCCGGTCGACCGGGGTCGTGCGGGCGGTCGACGGGGTGGACTTCGACGTGCGGCCGGGGGAGACCCTGGGCCTGGTCGGGGAGTCGGGCTGTGGGAAGACGACGACGGGTCGGATGCTGGTGCGGTTGCTGGAGCCGACGGCCGGGAGCATCGAGTTCGGTGGGCGGGACATCACGCATGCGGGCCGGCGGGAGTTGCGGCCGTTGCGGCAGGACCTGCAGATCATCTTCCAGGACCCGTACGCGTCGTTGAACCCGCGGCACACGGTGGGGCGGATCGTGGCGATGCCGTTGCAGGTCAACCGGATCACCCCGCCGGGTGGGGTCAGGGCCCGGGTCCAGGAGTTGCTGGAGCTGGTGGGGTTGAATCCGGAGCACTACAACCGGTATCCGCACGAGTTCTCCGGCGGGCAGCGCCAGCGCATCGGGATCGCCCGGGCCCTGGCACTGCGGCCGAAGCTGATCGTGGCCGACGAGCCGGTCTCCGCGCTGGACGTGTCGATCCAGGCGCAGGTGGTCAACCTGCTGCGGGACCTGCAACGCGACCTGGGGCTGGCGTTCGTGTTCATCGCCCACGACCTCGCGGTCGTGCGGCACTTCTGCCACCGGGTGGCGGTGATGTACCTGGGCAAGGTCGTCGAGGTCGGCGACCGCGCCGACATCTACGAACGCCCGCAACACCCGTACACCCGGGCGCTGCTGTCGGCCATCCCGGACGTCACCGCGCTGGGCCCGGCCGGGCGGATCCGGCTCGCCGGGGACGTGCCGACCCCGTTGAACCCGCCCTCGGGCTGCCGGTTCCGCACCCGCTGCTGGAAGGCCCAGGACCGCTGCGCCACCGAGGAACCGGCCCTGGCGCCCCGCGCCGGCGGCCGGCAGGCCACCGCCTGCCACTTTCCCGAGGCCGACCCGATGGACGCGCGCACCGAGGGACGAGTCATCGACCCGGGCTCGCCCCAATCCCGGCAGGTGTGACGGGCGGCGTCGCGGGTAGCCGGCAGGTCATGGAGTTGGTCGAGGAAGCGCCGTATCGGTTCCGCATCGACCAGCACGACCCGATGCGGGTGCCCGGGGTGGTGTTCGCGACCCGGTCGCTGCTGCCCGACGCCGGGGCAGACCGGTCGCTGGAGCAGGTGGCCAACGTCGCCACCCTGCCCGGCATTGTCGGCGCCTCGTACGCCATGCCGGATGTGCACTGGGGCTACGGCTTCCCGATCGGCGGGGTGGCCGCCACCGACCTGGCCGACGGCGGGGTGGTCTCCCCGGGCGGGGTCGGCTTCGACATCTCCTGCGGGGTGCGGCTGCTCGCCGCCGACCTGGACCGCGCTGAGCTGGACCGGTCGCTGGGCGCGGTGATGGACGGGCTGAGCGCCGGCACGCCGCGGGGCATGGGCAGGGGCGCGGTGTGGCAGCTGCGCGACCGGGCCGAACTCGACGCGGTGCTGCGCGGCGGCTCGAGGTACGCCGTCGAGCGGGGCCACGGGGTCGCCCGCGACCTGGAACGCTGCGAGGACTCCGGGGCGGTCGACGACGCCGACCCGACCCAGGTGAGCGAGCGGGCCGTGCAGCGCGGGCAGCAGCAGGTCGGCAGCCTCGGCTCCGGCAATCACTTCCTGGAGGTGCAGGCGGTCGAGGAGGTCTACGACGACCATGTCGCCGCCGCGTTCGGGCTGCGTGCGGGGCAGGTCTGCGTCATGATCCACTGCGGCTCGCGCGGCCTCGGCCACCAGATCTGCACCGACCACGTGCGGATCATGGAAGGCGCCATGCCCCGGTACGACATCCAGGTCCCCGACCGGCAGCTGGCCTGCGCGCCGGTCTCCTCGGCGGAGGGGCGGGCCTACCTCGGGGCGATGGCCGCCGCCGCCAACTATGCCCAGGCCAACCGGCAACTGCTGGCCGAGTCGGCCCGCCGGGTCTTCGCCGCCCGCACCGGCCGCGCCCTCGACCTGGTGTACGACGTGTCGCACAACCTCGCCAAGATCGAGACCCATCAGGTCGACGGGGCCACCCGCCGGCTCTGCGTGCACCGCAAGGGCGCCACCCGGGCGCTGCCCCCGGGGCACCCCGACCTCCCCGCCGACCTGCGCCCGGTCGGCCAGCCGGTGCTGATCCCCGGCTCGATGGGCACCGGCTCGTACGTGCTGACCGGGGTGCCGGGCGCGCCGGCCTTCGCCTCCACCTGCCACGGCGCCGGCCGGGTGCAGAGCCGCCGGCAGGCCACCAAGGCCGTCGGCGGGCACGACCCCCGCCGCGAGATCGAGGCGCGGGACATCGCGGTGCGCGGGGCGTCCCGGCGCGGCCTGGCCGAGGAGATGCCGGCGGCGTACAAGGACATCACGGCGGTGATCGAGGCGGCCGAGGGCGCCGGGCTGTGCCGGCGGGTGGCCCGGCTGGTCCCGATCGGGGTGGTCAAGGGCTGAGCCGCCCGGCCCGGGCTCAGACGTCCACGGTCACCGCGCACCGCCAGCCGGAGTCCGTGCCGGAGAACCGCAACCCGTGCAGCGAGACCGCCTTCGGCACCGCCCCCACCAGCTCCACCGCGTCCGTCCCGGTGGTGCGCCAGCGCACCCGCACGCCCCCGTCGACCGGCTGCGCCTCGGTCTCCAGCGGCAGCGTGCCCTCGATCTCCAACCGGAAGATCACCTCGTCGAGGACGGCCACCAGCAGGTCCTCGTCCCCGCCGGCCGGCACGGTGAAGTCCGCCTCGGCGTCCGACCGCGCCCCGGCGGTGTCGGCGAAGGTCTCCACCAGCGCGGCGACCGCCTCGGCCAGGCACCCTTCGCGGTCGGGCGCCCAGGCCTCGACCCGTACGTCGGCGGTGTGCGGGACGGCGCGGTGCCCTCGGTCCATGCCCCGATCATGCCGCCGCCACCGGTCGCCGGCGCCCGGAACTGTCGCACCGGGACGCTACGTTCCTCACATGATCGCCGATGACGCGGACGCCCTCACCATCACCTTCCACCGCATGATGCGGGCCGCCCTGCGCGCCGAGCGGCCCGGGGAGGGCACCCTCGGCCGCACCGTCGAGCTGGCCCGCGACTGGGGTGCCAGCCCGGCCGCCGACGCCGCGCTCGCCACGGCGCTGCGCCGCCTGCACGGCGAGCCCGACGAGGCACCGGTGACGCGGGAGTCCGCCCGGGGCGCGGCGATCGGGAAGTTCGCCGCCAACGCCCGGCGGCTGCGCGAGGGGGAGTTCATTCCGTCGGAGTTCGAGCAGATCATGGACGACGACGGCGGCGTCATCCGGGGCTGAGCCGGGCCGCTCCGGTTGGTGGCCGCCGACCGCCGCTGCCGGCCTCACGGTCAGCGACGCGGGCGGCTCCGGTGGTAGCGTCGGTCCGATGCGGATCATGAAGTACACCCACGCCTGCGTACGGCTGGAACGCGACGGCCGGGTGCTGGTCGTCGACCCGGGCACCTGGAGTGAGCCGGGCGCGCTGGCCGGCGCGGACGCCGTCCTGGTCACCCACGAGCACACCGACCACATCGACGTGCTGCGGCTGGCCGGCCTCGGCGTCCCGGTCTTCGCCCCCGAGGGCGCCGAGCTGCCGGCCCTGGCGCCGCTGCCGGTGCACCGGGTGCGGGCCGGGCAACGGTTCACCGCGGCCGGCTTCGCGGTCACCGCGGTGGGTGGCCGGCACGCCACCATCCACGACGGCCAGCCCGGCTGCGCCAACCTCGGGTACGTCGTGGACGACGAGGTCTACCACCCGGGCGACTCGCTGCACCTGCCCGGGCAGCCGGTGCGGACGCTGCTCGTGCCGGCGCAGGCGTCCTGGCTGAAGCTGACCGAGGCGATCGGGTTCGCCCGCGCGGTCGGCGCGGCGCGAATGCATCCGATCCACGACGCACAGCTCAACGACCGGGGCCTGGCCAGCGTGAACGGCTGGTTCGCCGAGACGCTGGGCGATGGCTACCGTTACCTCGCCCCCGGCGAGACGGCCTGACCCTCGCGCCCGCCGCGCCGCCGCCCGCCCACCGGTCGCTACCGGGGTGCCGAGGTCACGACCTCCGGGGGGCCGGGCCCCGATGACGGGGCGGTCGTGGTCCGGTAGAGGGCGGCGAGCCCGGCCGCCGTCTCCGCCAGCAGGTCGCGCAGCTCGGCCGGGGCGAGGACCTCCACCTGGGCGCCGAGCCGCAGCAGGTCGCCGTGGGCGTGGGTCAGCGACTGGATCGGCACCACCGTGGTGACCCAGCCGTCGGCGTCAGGGGTGCCCGCGTTCGCCTCGGCCGCGGCGACCACCACCTCGCTGCCGATCTCGCGCAGTCGCTCCCGGCCGGCGGGGGAGAGCCGGATGGTCGCCTCGTCCCGGTGCAGGCGGGCCCGGAAGTCCACCACGTGCGTCCGCCACCAGGCCGCGAGGTCGAAGTCGGCCGGCCGCGCGAAGGTCTCCGGCAGGGTGGTCAGGTCGAGGATCTGGTTGACCCGGTAGCTGGCCGGGCCGTGGCCCCCGTCGGCGACCACATACCAGCGACCGCCCTTGAGCACCAGCCCGTACGGCTCCAGCACCGTCGTCCGCTCGCCGCGCCAGCTGCGGTAGCGCACCCGCAGCCGGTGCTGCCGCCACACCGCGTCGGCGGTGGGCGTCAGGTACGGCGAGGCGTCGCCGTCGGAGTACCAGCTCGGGGTGTCCAGGTGGAACCGCTGGCGGACCGCCTCGGCGCGGTCCCGTAGCGCTGGCGGCAGCGCGGCGTCCAGCTTCAGTTGCAGCGCGGCGACCACCGCGCCGTAGCCGAGTTCGGCGGCCGGGCCGGGCAGCCCGGCGAGGAAGAGCCGCTCGGCCTCCTCGGTGGTCAGCCCGGTCAGCCGGGTGCGGTAGCCGTCGAGCAACTGGTAGCCGCCGGCGTGCCCGGCCTCGCCGTAGAGCGGGATACCGGCTGCGTGCAGCGACTCGACGTCCCGGTAGATGGTGCGGGTGGAGACCTCCAACCGTTCGGCGAGTTCCGCGGCGGTCATTCGGCCGTGCGTCTGGAGCAGGAGCAGGATCGACAGCAGGCGACTGGCACGCATTCCACTGACACTAGCTGTCAGTAGACCGGGTCTACCGTACCGGCATGGCTTTCCGAGACAAGGAGTTGCGGGCGCCGGGACCGGTCACGGTCGCCGGGCGGCAGCTCAAGCGCTACCACATCGACCAGCCGGAGCCGCGCCTCACGCCGGAGGTGGAGCGCGCCGCGTACGCCTTCCTGCCCCGTCTGCTGCCGCCGCCCGACGGCGGCACTCCGCCGGCCGGGTGGGTGGTGCTGCACCGGGGCGCGGACACCGGCGCCTACCTGCTGGCGTACACCTGGTTCTGGGACAACGTGGTGGAGTGCCGGATCGCGGTGGCCGGGCAGCCGGCGCTGCGCTGCCCCGACGACGACCCGGCGCACTTCGTGCCGCTGGACCGGCCCGGGGTGGGCTGCGTCTGGGAACTCGGCGTGCTGGAGCACGAGCGGGCCGCCTGGGTCCGTCACGTCCTGGCCCCGGACCGGCCGGACCTGGCCGGGTACCTGGCCGACAGCCGGGCGGAAGGACCGGTGGGCCGGTGAGCGGCGACTTCGACTTCCTGGCCGGCCGGTGGGACGTCGCCAACCGTCGCCTGACCCGGCGGTACGTCGGCAGCGACGACTGGGACGAGTTCCCCGCCACCATGGTCGCCCACCGGTTCTTCGACGGCGCGGGCAGCTTCGATGAGATGATCTGCCCGACGAAGGGCTTCTCCGGCTCCAGCCTGCGGATCTTCGACCCGGCCACCGAGCAGTGGTCGATCTACTGGATGCACAGCCGGCGCGGCCGGCTGGAAGTGCCCCCGGTCGTCGGCGGGTTCACCGACGGGGTGGGCACCTTCTATGCCGACGACACGGACGAGGGCCGCCCGATCCGGTGCCGGTTCGTCTGGTCCGGCATCACGGCGACCTCCTGTCGGTGGGAACAGGCGTTCTCCACCGACGACGGGACGACCTGGGAGACGAACTGGGTCATGGACTTCACCCGGACCGGCTGAGCGGTCGGGGGCGTGGCGGCCGGGCCGCCACGCCCTCAGGCCGGGGTGGTGGTGCGGTAGATGGCGGTCAGCCAGACGTCGAGCAGCACGTCCACCACGTCCCGCTCGGCCACGGCCGGCCCGTCGCCGGCGAAGGTGGCGTACCAGACCCGCTCGTTCATCGAGTTCAGCGCGATCGCCAGGTCCCGGGCGGGCAGCCCGGGCGGGGCCACACCCCGGCGCCGTTCCGCCTCGACGGCCGCCTCGACCGCCTGCACCCAGCGCTCCAGCACCCTGACCCAGAGCCGGCGCACCTCGGCGCTGGTGCCGCGCACCTCGGCGCAGGCCAGCACCACCGTCCGGTGGCCGCCGAAGGTAGCGTGGAACCGGCTGATCAGCTCAGCTATGGGCAAGAAGTAGGAAGCAGATGCCATGGCCTCCGACCACGTCGACGTGCTCATTGTCGGAGCCGGCCTGTCCGGGGTCGGCGCCGCCTGCCACCTGCGGCGCAACTGTCCCGACAAGACGTACGCGGTACTCGAGGCGCGCGGCGCGATCGGCGGCACCTGGGACCTCTTCCGCTACCCGGGCATCCGCTCCGACTCGGACATGTTCACCCTCGGCTACTCGTTCAAGCCGTGGACCGACCCGAAGGCCATCGCCGACGGCGACTCCATCCGCCGCTATGTACGCGAGACCGCCCGCGAGTACGGCGTCGAGGAGCACATCCGCTTCCACCACCGGGTGGTCCGCGCCGAGTGGGACAGCGCGAGCGCCCGCTGGACCGTCCACGCCCACCGCGACGACACCGGCGAGGACGTCGTGCTCACCTGCGCGTTCCTCTTCACCTGCTCCGGCTACTACCGCTACGACGCCGGCTACACCCCCGACTTCCCCGGCGCCGAGCGGTTCACCGGCGAGCTGGTGCACCCGCAGCACTGGCCCGAGGACCTCGACCACACCGGCAAGCGGGTGGTGGTGATCGGCAGTGGCGCCACGGCGGTCACCCTGGTCCCCGCGATGGCCGAACGGGCCGGCCACGTCACCATGCTCCAACGCTCACCCACGTACGTCATCGCGCTGCCCTCGCGCGACGCGGTCGCCGACGCGCTGCGGCGCTGGCTGCCGGCGAAGGCCGCGTACCCGGTGGTGCGCTGGAAGAACGTGCTGCTCGGCACGGCCAACTTCCAGCTCAGCCGGCGTGCCCCGAAGCTGGTCCGGTCGTTGCTGCTGCGGGCCGCCCGGGGCCGGCTGCCGGCCGGATACGACGTCGACCGGCACTTCTCGCCCCGCTACGACCCCTGGGACCAGCGGCTCTGCGTGGTCCCCGACGGCGACCTGTTCGACGCGGTGCGGGCCGGCCGCGCGTCGGTGGTCACCGACACCGTCGACACCTTCACCGAGCGGGGCGTCCGGCTCGGCTCCGGCGAGGAGCTGCCGGCCGACGTCGTCGTCACCGCCACCGGCCTCAACCTGCTCGCCCTCGGCGGGATGACCCTCGCCGTGGACGGCGTCGACGTCGACCTGGCGCGGACCGTGGCCTACAAGGGGATGATGCTCTCCGGCGTGCCGAACTTCGCGATGACGATCGGCTACACCAACGCCTCCTGGACGCTCAAGGCCGACCTGGTCGCCACCTACACCTGCCGGCTGCTGCGCCACCTCGACGCCACCGGCCAGCAGCTCGTCACCCCGGTCGCACCGCGCTCCGGCCAGCTGGAACCGCTGATCGACCTCAAGTCCGGGTATGTGCTGCGCAGCGTCGACACGCTGCCCAGGCAGGGCGGCCGCGCCCCCTGGCGGCTGTACCAGAACTACGCCCGGGACGTGCTGCTGATGAAGCGCGGCCGGCTCGTCGACGAGGGGATCCGGTTCTCCGGGCCACCCCGGCCGCCGGTACCCGCACCGCCGGAGCCCCGGTCGCCTGACCGGGGCTCCACCACCCGCACCGCAGAAGGAGAACACCGTGCGCAGGTTCGTCTTCCCCGCCGGGACCGCCGTGGTCACCGGCGCCGCCAGCGGGATCGGTGAGGCTCTCGCCCACGGGCTGGCCCGGCGCGGCACCGACCTGGTGCTGCTCGACCGGGACGCCGACCGGCTCGACGCGGTGGCGGCGGCGATCCGCGCCACGTACCCGGACCGGCAGGTCGACACGCACCTGGTCGACCTGTCCGACCAGGCCGCCACCGACCGGGTCGCCGAGGAGGTCCGGGCCCGGCATCCCCGGATCCGGCTGCTGGTCAACAACGCCGGGGTCGCCCTCGGCGGGCGGTTCGACCAGGTCACCCTCGACGAGTTCAACTGGGTGATCGAGATCAATTTCCGGGCGGTGGTGCGGTTGACCCACGCGCTGCTGCCGGCGCTCAAGGCCGAGCCCGGCGCGCACCTGGTCAACGTCTCCAGCCTCTTCGGACTGATCGCCCCCGCCGGCCAGGCCGCCTACTCGGCCAGCAAGTTCGCCGTCCGGGGTTTCACCGAGGGGCTGCGCCACGAGCTGGTCGACGACGGCATCGGGGTGACCTCGGTGCACCCCGGCGGCATCGCCACCCGGATCGCCCGCAACGCCCGGGTGGGCAGCGGCGTGACGCCCGAGGAGTTCGACACCGGGCTGCGGCAGTTCGAGAAGCTGCTCTCCATCCCGCCGCAGAAGGCCGCCGAGGTGATCCTGCGCGGTGTCGAGCGGCGGCGCGGCCGGGTGCTGATCGGCTGGTCGGCGAAGCTGCCCGACCTGCTGGCCCGGGTCGCCCCCGCCTCGTACGGCCGGGTGCTCGCGATGGCACTCAACCGGGACGCCGGCGATCCGGCGCGCCAAGCCGGCCGAACGCCCGCCGTGACCACGCCGAAAACCGCCACCGGGGAGCGGGCATGACCGCCGCGACCGACCCGCGCCCCCGGCACGTGACGGTGCACGGGCGGCGGGTGCGCCACCGGGTCGACGGCGACGGGCCGCCGGTGGTGCTGCTGCACGGCCTCGGGCGCAGCCTGCGCGACTTCACCGAGCAGCACGAGCTGCTCGCCCGCGGGTTCCGGGTGCACAGCGTCGACCTGCCCGGGTACGGCGGGTCGCTGCCGATGGCCGAGCCGTACACCCTGCCGGCGCTGGGCCGCTTCGTCGGGCACTACCTCGACGCGGTCGGCGTCGACCAGCCGGCGCACCTGGTCGGCAACTCCCTCGGCGGGGCCGTCGCGATGCGCTTCGCCGCCATCGAGCCGGCCCGGGTGGCCAGCCTCGCGTTGGTCAACAGCGCCGGGTTCGGCCAGGAGGTCACCGTCGCCCTGCGGCTGCTCGCGCTGCGCCCGTTCGGCCGGCTGCTGCTGCGCCCCAACCGGGCCGTCGCCCGCCGCGCCGAGCGGGCCCTCTTCCACGACCCGGCGCTCGCCACCGAGGAGCGCATCGCGTACGCCCTGGCCCGTCAGCCGTACGCCGCCCGGGTGATGCTGGAGACGTGCCGCAGCCTCGGCACCTTGCGGGGCGTCCGCCCGCAGTGGCGGGAGGAGCTGCTGACGGAGGTGGCGCGGCTCGACGTACCGATCCTGATCGTGTGGGGCGACCGGGACCTCATCCTCCCCGCCGGGCACCTCGACGCCGCGCGGGCCCGGCTGCCCCGGGCCCGCACCTACCTGTTCACCAACTGCGGGCACCTGCCGCAGATCGAACGGGCCGAGGAGTTCCACCGGCTGCTGGTGGACTTCTGGGCCACCGCCGAGCCCGGCGACCTCGCCGTCGGCGCACCGCAGCGGCCGGCACTGACCGAGGCCGGCTGACCCGCGTCCGGCGCCGGTCCGGCCGGAGGGGCTGTCCGACCTCCGTGCCGGCCGGCACCGGGCCGCGCGGGTCACCGGTGCGCGCTGGGCGGGCACCCCGCGGCGGGGCGTCGCCCTCCAGCGCCGCCAGGTCGGCCTCGCCCTGGTGCCCCGATCCGGGTCGCTCACGCGGTCCTCGCGCGCAATTCCCACCCCCTGCGGGGTACGACTCTGCCGGTACGGGAAAGCGGCGCCATGCCGGGCGACGAGGTGACCCTGTTTCTCAGCGGCGACGTGATGACCGGTCGGGGAGTGGACCAGATCCTGCCCCGACCGGGCCCGTCCGAGCTGCGGGAACCGGCGGTCACCGACGCCCGCCGGTACGTGGAGCTGGCCGAGTCGGCGTCCGGGCCGGTCCCGCGCCCGGCCCCGCCGCGGTGGCCGTGGGGGGAGGCGCTGCGGCTGCTCGACGACCTGCGGCCGGACGTGCGGATCGTCAACCTGGAGACCTCGGTGACCGGCCGGGGCGAGTTCGCCGCAGGCAAGGCCATCCACTACCGGATGCACCCGGAGAACCTGGCCTGCCTCACCGCCGCCCGGCTGGACGTCTGCGCGCTGGCCAACAACCACGTGCTCGACTTCGGCCCGCGGGGGCTCGCCGACACCCTCGACGGGCTGCGCCGGGTCGGCATCACGCCGGCGGGCGCGGGCCGGGACGCGGCGGAGGCGTGGCGGCCGGCCCGGATCGACCTGGGCGGGGGCCGCCGGCTGCTGCTCTGGTCGGTGGGCGCCCCGTCCAGCGGGATCCCGCCGCAGTGGGCGGCGACCGACCGGCGGGCCGGGGTGGCGTACCTGCCGGAGACGACCGAGGAGTCCGCCGCCGCGCTCGCCGAGCGGGTCGCCGATGAGGCCGGGCCGGGCGATCTGGTGGTGGTCTCCGTGCACTGGGGATCGAACTGGGGTTACCAGGTGCCGGCGGAGCAGGTGCGCTTCGCGCATCGGCTGGTGGAGGCCGGGGTGCACCTGGTGCACGGCCACTCCTCGCACCACCCCCGTCCGATCGAGGTCCATCGGGGCCGGCTGATCCTGTACGGCTGTGGCGACCTGCTGGACGACTACGAGGGGATCGGCGGGCAGGAGTCGTACCGTCCGGAGCTGCGGCTGCTGCACCTGCCCACGTTCGACGCGGGCGGGCTGGTCCGGCTGCGCCTGGTCCCGGTCCGGATCCGCCGGATGCGACTGGAGCGGGCGGCGCCGGCCGAGGCCCGGTGGCTCGCCGACCTGGCCGACCGCCTCGGCGAGCCGCACCGGACCCGGTTCCGGCTCGGCGACGGCGGAGTGATCATGCTCGACCCGGCCGGCGGCGGGCCCTCCTGACGGAGCCAGCGCGGTGGGCGGGTCCCGCCTGCCCTGGGGGCGGCCTGCCCGGGGACGCGGGGGGCCCGGCCTGCTCGACTGTGGCGGGACCCATCCGTGACCGGCCCGCCGCGCCTGCCCACCGGCAGGAACGCATCATAGATACATGACGTATCCCAGCTCGCCGACGCGCGCCACCGTGCCGTCGGCCGCGGAACGGGCCTACCGCTACCTGAAGCGGGCCATCCTGGAGCAGGTCCACCCGGGCGGGTCCCTGATCAGCGAGGGCGAGATCGCCGAGGCCGCCGGGGTCTCCCGCACCCCGGTCCGCGAGGCGCTGCTCCGCCTCGAAGCCGAGGGCCTGGTCGCGCTCTACCCCAAGCGTGGCGCGCTGGTCCGGCCGGTCTCCGCCCGCGAGATCGCCGACGTCATCGAGGCCCGGCGGCTGGTCGAGCTGCACGCCGCCGAGCGAATCTGGCCGGACCGGCACGCCCTACGGCCGGTGCTGGCCGGCTGGCTCGACCGGATGCGCGAGGCCCATGCCGCCGGCGACCTGCGGGCGCTGATGGAGGCCGACCGGGCCTTCCACGCCAGCGTCGTCGAGGCGGCCGGCAACGAGATCCTCGCCGAGCTGTACCACCGGCTGCGCGACCGCCAGCTGCGGATGGGGGTTGCCAGCTTCCGGCTCTCGCCGGGCCGGGCGGAGGTGGCCCTCACTGAGCACGCCGGCCAACTCGCCGCGCTCGCCGGCGACGACCCGCACGCCTGGCTCGACGCCGTCGGCGCGCACATCGACAGCGCCGCGACCGTCTTTCGGACCCTGCGGTGAGCGCCGCTTCGGCAATCCCGCGCCGGTCCGCCGCGCTGGTCTGGGCGGTCGCGCTCTGCGCGTACGTGGCGGCCGTTTTCCACCGCAGCTCGCTCGGCGTGACCGGGGTCGACGCCGCGCACCGGTTCGACATCAACGCCTCCGCCCTGGCCACCTTCTCGGTGGCACAGCTGGCCGTTTACGCGGCCATGCAGGTGCCGGTCGGGGTGCTGCTGGACCGGTACGGCTCCCGCCGGCTGCTGCTCGCCGGCGGCGCGCTGATGGTCGCCGGCCAGCTCTGCTTCGCGGTCGCCACCGACGTACGACTGGCCGTGGCCGCCCGGGTGCTGGTCGGCCTCGGCGACGCGATGACCTTCATCAGCGTGCTGCGGATCGTCGCCTTCTGGTTCCCTGGCCGGCGCAACCCGCTGATGGTGCAGCTGACCGGTACCCTCGGTCAGCTCGGCGCGATCCTGGGCGCGATGCCACTGGTCGCGCTGCTGCACCACGCCGGCTGGACCCCGGCCTTCCTCACCGCCGCCGCGCTGGGCGCGACGGTGCTGCTGATGGTGGCCGCCGCCGTCCGGGACACCCCGCACCGCGAGCACCCCGGAGCCCTCGCCCCCGACCTGGCCACCGTACGCCGGGAACTCGCCGCCGCCTGGGCGCAGCCGGGCACCCGGCTGGGGCTGTGGACCCACTTCGTCACCCAGTTCTCCGGCTCGGTCTTCGCGCTGCTCTGGGGCTACCCGTTCCTGGTGCAGGGGCAGGGCCTGTCGCCGACCGCCGCGGCTGGCCTGCTCACCCTGATGACCCTGGCCACGCTGCTCAGCGGCCCGGTCGTCGCGCACCTGTGCGCGCGGCACCCGTTCCGCCGCTCGGTCGTGGTCTTCGCCATCACCGCCGGCACCGCCGCGGTCTGGGCCGTCGTGCTGGCCTGGCCGGGCCGCGCCCCGCACTGGCTGCTGGTCACCCTGGTGGTCGTCCTGGCCGTGAACGGACCCGGCTCGGTGATCGGGTTCGACTACGCGCGCACCTCCAACCCGGTCCACCGGATCGGCAGCGCGACCGGCATCGTCAACGTCGGTGGGTTTGTCGCCTCGATCCTGTTGGTCCTCGCGGTCGGCGTCGTCCTGGACCTGCTGACCCCGGCCGGGGCGTCCACCCCGACGCTGGACGCCTACCGCTGGGCCTTCGCCGTGCAGTACCTGCTCTGGGCGCTTGGCGCGGTCCAGGTGCTGCGCTTCCGCAACGCCGCCCGCCGCCGGCACGCCGCCGAACGTGCCGGCGCGCCCATACCCGTCGCGGCCGTGCCCGGCACCTGACCCGCTGGCGGCGCCGGTCAGTGGCGGAACCGGCGGTGGGTCAGGGAGTCCAGGACCAGGGTGAGGCCGGCGCCGACCAGCCACACGTCCTTGGCGAGGCCGATGCCGGCCTGGGTCGGTTTCAGGCTGTTGGCCTCGCGCATCCCGGGCGTGCGCAGGTAGAGCTGCACCAGCCCGGCGCCGAACGCGGTCAGACCCAGCCCGGCCAGCAGCGACGGCACGAACGGGGTGAGCAGGGCGGCGCCCAGCGCAATCTCGCCGCCGGACAGCAGCCGGGCGAAGCGGTCCGCCTCCACCTGCCGGAGCTGGGGGATGGATCCGGCCGCCATGCCGTGCAGCCCTGCGGCGGCCTCGCCCTCCAGCGTCCGCTTGCCCAGCCCGGAATTCAGGATGAAAGCGCCGATGCTGACCCGCAACGGCGCGTGCGTGAGCTTCATGTCCACTCCCGTCCCGCGGAGAACCGTGCCCCCGGCCTACCCCGCACCGGCCGCGATAACCCGCCGGCCAAGGCCGTGTCCCCGACGCCGCGCGGCGGTAGGTTCGCGGGTAGGGATGATCGTGCGCGCAGCCGGGAGGACACCGTGAGCCAGCAAGTCCGGGGAGTCGTTTCGCGGCACAAGGGCGCGCCGGTCGAGGTCACCACCATCGTGGTGCCCGACCCGGGGCCTGGCGAGGCGGTGGTGAAGGTGCGGTCCTGCGGGGTCTGCCACACCGACCTGCACTACCGCGAGGGCGGCATCAACGACGACTACCCGTTCCTGCTCGGCCACGAGGCGGCCGGCGTGGTGGAACAGGTGGGGGAGGGGGTCACCGGCGTCGCGCCGGGGGACTTCGTGGTGCTCAACTGGCGGGCGGTCTGCGGCGTGTGCCGGGCCTGCCGGCGTGGCCGCCCCTGGTACTGCTTCAACACCCACAACGCCGCCCGGAAGATGACCCTCGCCGACGGCACCGAGCTCTCGCCGGCCCTGGGCATCGGGGCCTTCGCGGAGAAGACGCTGGTCCACGCCGGGCAGTGCACCAAGGTCGACCCGGCCGCCCGGCCCGCCGCCGTGGGCCTGCTCGGCTGCGGCGTGATGGCCGGCCTCGGCGCGGCGATGAACACCGGCCAGGTCACCCGGGGCGACTCGGTCGCCGTGATCGGCTGCGGCGGAGTCGGCGACGCCGCCGTGGCCGGCGCCGCCCTCGCCGGCGCGACCACGATCATCGCGGTCGACACCGACGCCCGCAAACTCGACTGGGCCCGCAGGTTCGGCGCCACGCACACCGTGAACGCCTCGGCGGACGACCCGGTCGAGGCGATCCGGTCCGCCACCGGCGGGTTCGGCGCCGACGTGGTGATCGACGCGGTGGGCCGTCCGGAGACCTGGAAGCAGGCGTTCTACGCCCGCGACCTGGCCGGCACGGTCGTGCTGGTCGGGGTGCCCACCCCGGAGATGACCGTCGACCTGCCCCTGCTGGACGTCTTCGGCCGGGGCGGCGCCCTCAAGTCCAGCTGGTACGGCGACTGCCTGCCCAGCCGTGACTTCCCCGTGCTCACCGAGCTCTACCTGCAGGGCCGCCTCGACCTGGACGCCTTCGTCACCGAGGAGATCGCCCTGGACCAGGTCGAGGAGGCGTTCCGCCGGATGCACCACGGCGACGTGCTGCGCTCGGTGGTGGTGTTCCCGTGACCGCCCGGGTCGACCACACCGTCACCTCCGGCACCTTCTCCCTCGACGGCCAGACCTTCGACGTCGACAACAACGTCTGGGTCGTCGGTGACGACACCGAATGCGTGGTGATCGACGCCCCGCACGACGTCAACGCGATCCGACACGTGGTCGGCGGTCGCCGGGTCCTCGCCATCCTGGCCAGCCACGCCCACGACGACCACGTACGGGTGGCCCCGGAGCTGGCCCGGGCCACCGGGGCGCCGGTGCTGCTGCACCCCGCTGACCGGGTGCTGTGGGACATGGTCCATCCCGAGCTGCCGCCCGACGGGGCGCTCGCCGACGGGCAGGGGATCGACGTCGCCGGCAGCACCCTGCGCGTCCTGCACACCCCCGGCCACAGCCCCGGCGCGTGCAGCTTCCACGCGCCCGACCTCGGCGCGGTCTTCACCGGCGACACCCTCTTCGCCGGTGGCCCTGGCGCCACCGGCCGCTCCCACAGCGACTTCGGCACCATCGTGGCGTCCATCCGCACCCGGCTGCTCACCCTGCCGCCGGAGACCGTGGTGCACACCGGGCACGGCGACGACACCACCATCGGCGCGGAGGCCCCGCACCTTCAGCAATGGCTGGCCCGCGGGCACTGACCGGCGCGGCGCGGCGGCGGCTCAGCCTTCCCCGCGCGGGTCGAGCACCGGCTTGACGTCCAGGGCCTCCAGGTCGGCGACCCGCACCCGCAGGCCGTCGACCGCCAGCACCCGCACCCGGTGCAGGCCGATCATGCCGGCACCGACGGTAGGGGAGAAGACCAGCCACGCCTCCGGCGAGCCCTCGTCGCCCTGCCTCGGCGCGAGATCCGCGTCGATCAGCGGGGACTCCACCCGCCCGATCGGCCGCACCTCGTACGGCCCGTCGCCGGTCACGCGCCCGCCGACGCCGGCCCAGGCGGCCCCTGCCGTCGCCGGAGCGGCCGCTTGCTGGCCGGGCAGGCGCGGGTTATGCTGCGACGGGACCCGGACGCCGGCGCACCGCGCCGCCCGGACTTCCCGTTCTCCCGCTCCCGCCCACCCGGCGGTCGTCTCCTCGACCGTGCCGGTCTCCGGGCCTCCTCCCGGCCGTCCGCCGTGCGCCGACGGTCTCCCACACCGTCCACCATGGTCCGTGCGTCGACGGTCCCTCCACGATGGCCTCCGGCACCCTCCGCCGGTGCGGGCCGCCGGTCCCAGGAAGGTAGAACCGATGAGTCCCACAACCCTCACGCCGGTCAGCGGCGTGCTCGACGTCGACGACCGGCGCGCCTCCCTGCGCGGGGACGGCTACCTGCCGTCCCCGCGCGACGCGCACCTTCCCCTCGCCCATCTGCGTCGGTACGGGCTGCGCCGCGGCGATGCCGTCACCGGCGCCGCCCGCGCGGACCAGCTCGTCCGGGTGGACACCGTCAACGGGCTGCCTGCCGAGCGTGCCCGGCACCGGCCCGACTTCCACGAGCTCACCGCGCTGTACCCGCAGGAGCGGCTGCGGCTGGAGACCGAGCCGCAGATCCTCACCACCCGGGTGATCGACCTGGTCATGCCGATCGGCAAGGGGCAGCGGGCGCTGATCGTGTCGCCGCCGAAGGCCGGTAAGACCATGGTGTTGCAGGCGATCGCGAACGCGATCACGCACAACAACCCGGAGTGCCATCTGATGGTGGTGCTGGTGGACGAGCGTCCCGAAGAGGTCACCGACTTTTCTCGATCGGTGAAGGGTGAGGTCGTCGCGGCGACGTTCGACCGTCCGCCGCAGGACCACACCACCGTGGCGGAGCTGGCGATCGAGCGGGCCAAGCGGCTGGTCGAGCTGGGCCACGACGTGGTCGTGCTGCTCGACTCGCTGACCCGGCTCGGCCGCGCCTACAACCTGGCGGCCCGCCCGGCTGGTCGTACCCTCTCCGGCGGTGTCGACGTCGCGGCGCTGAACCCGCCCAAGCGGCTGCTCGCCGCGGCCCGCAACATCGAGGGCGGCGGTTCGTTGACCGTCCTGGCCTCCGCGCTGGTGGACACCGGTTCCGCCGCCGACACGCTCTTCTTCGAGGAGCTCAAGAGCACCGGCAACGCCGAGCTGCGGCTGGACCGCGCGCTCGCCGACCGGCGGACCTTCCCGGCGGTGGACCTGCGCGCGTCCGGCACCCGACGCGACGAGCTGTTGCTGACTCCGGACGAGCGGATCCGCCTGCGGGCACTGCGCGTCGCGCTGTCCCAGGTGGACCGTCAGCAGGCCACCGACCAACTGCTGGGACAGTTGGTCGGCACCGCCGACAATCGGGAACTGCTCACCCGGCTCGGCGTCGCGCGGACCTAGGATCGGCCGGGTGAGCACCGATGAGCGACCCCCGACCGTACGACAGCTGCGCCTGGTGGTGGAGGCCGAGGACTACGAGGCCGCCGTCGCCTTCTTCCGGGATGCCCTGGGCCTGCCGGAGCAGGCCGCGTTCTCCGGCGACGGCGACGCCCGGGTGGTGATCCTCGACGCTGGCCGGGCCACCCTGGAGATCGCCAACCCGGCGCAGAAGCGGATGATCGACGAGGTCGAGGTGGGCCGGCAGGTGGCCCCGAAGATCCGGGTGGCGTTCGAGGTGGACGACGCCCCGGCCGCCACCGGAAGGCTGGTGGCCGCAGGCGCGACGGAGATCGCCCCGCCCACCGTGACGCCCTGGCACTCGCTCAACTCGCGGCTCGACGCGCCGGCCGGTTTGCAGCTCACCCTCTTCCAGGAGCTGCGGGACCTCGACGAACGCGCCACCCTGGACGGCTTCGGCACCGGCCGGGACGGCTGACGGCGCGGGAAACGACTCGACACGTCCCGGCCCGCGCGCCGACACTGCTGCCCATGTCGACCGCCACCGGTTGCGTCGTCCTGACCCCGGCGCAGGCCGCCGCACTGCGCCACGTCCGCGCCGTCGCGCTGCGGGAGCGGCCGGCCGCGCTGGCCACCATCGCCCGGCACCTCGCCGGGTCCGGCGCCGGTCACCACCCGGAACGGCTGGTCGCCGCGATGACCGCCGGGGAGGGGCTGTCCGTCAACTTCCACCCCGACCGGCTGCTGGCCGACGGCCGCACAGTGGCCGAGGCGCTCGCCGAGGAGGGCGTCTACCGCAGCCAGTTCGTCACCGGCATCTCCAACGGCGGGCTCACCGCGTACCCGGGCGGGGACCGGGACCGCTGGGAGGAGGCGATGTTCGGCGGGGCGTACCAGGCCCCCGGCGTACGCCCTGGGGAGCGACCGGTCTACGGCGGGCTGAACCTGCTCGACCACCCGGACGGCGCCTCCCCCCGCTTCGGCTCCTGCCACCTGCGGTTGCGTCCCGAGGTGCTGGCCCGGGCCACGCTCTGCTTCGGCGACAGCCACCTCGGGCCGGAGGACTTCGGCACGGCCGACGTCGCCGAGCCGGTCCTGGCCGCCCTGCTGGCGGCCACCGCCGGCACCGGGGTCTGCCTGGGCGTCGCCGGCATGGACCCGGCCCGCCTGGTGGCGACGCTCCTGCGCTGGCGCGAGCGGGGGGCGACGTGGGCGCCCGGCGGGGCCGGGCGCGCCCTGGACGACTACGTCGAGGCGCAGATCCACGGCGGCGTCGACCTGGCCCGGGACGTCGAGGCCATCGTCGCCGACCCCTCGTTCCACGGAACGGACACCGGGCGCGTCCTGGCCCGCATCGCCCACCGGTACGGCCTCCGGCTGCTCTTCCACGCGGGCTTCGCGCTGCCGGTCGACGCGGTCGACCCGGACTTCCGGGGGCCGGCCATCCCGCCGCTTGCCGCCCGGGTGCACGCCGAGTTCGCCCTGCCGGGGGCGCCGGTCGACGCCGCGCTGATCGGCCGGGCGGCGGCCTCGGTGGTCCGCGAGCCGCAGCGCTGGGCGGACCGTGGGCCGGTCGCCGACACCCTCCAGCACCTCAAGCAGCTCTGGCACGTCCTTGTTCGGTTCGGCGAGCCCAGCGCCTGACATCCGGTTCGTGCCGGTCGGTCCGATTCTGGAGTGACCTGTGCCGCAGACCGGGCCACCCGACGCATTTCCGGAATGACCGACAAGCGAAGCTGGTTGTGTTCCCCGTACCGCCGGTCCGCAAACCCCTGCGGGCCAGGCAGTTCCCCCGAGGGGCGCTCAATCCGGAGCGCGTCGACACGAGGAAAGGGCAACCATCGTGAAGCCGGACTTCACTCGATGGCTCCCGGCCATCGCGAAGAACCGCAACACCGCACTGAGCATCGCCGGCGTCGCCGCCCTCGGCGGCCTGGCGTTCGGACCCGCCGCCGTGGCCGCCCCTGTCACCAGCGGACCGCACGCCGGTGCGGTGGCCGCGATCGACCTCGCCACCGGCAAGAGCCGGCAGGCGGTCACGGTCGAGTCGGGCCTGACCACCGGCAGCGCCACCGGCACCGCCACCGGCAAGGTGCCAGCGGGCAAGCCGGACAAGGACCAGCTCATGCCGCACGGCGTGGAGGGCGCGCAGTCCCGCATCCCGCTGGACGACACCCAGCTCGCCAACGCCAAGGCCATCGTCGAGACGGCCAAGAAGACCGGCGTGGGGTCGCGCGGCGCGGTGATCGGCGTCGCCACCTCGCTGCAGGAGTCGAAGCTCTACAACCTGGGTCACCTCGGCGCGTACAACGACCACGACTCGCAGGGCCTGTTCCAGCAGCGCCCGTCGTCGGGTTGGGGCACGCCCGGGCAGATCACCGACCCCGACTACGCCTCGCGGGCGTTCTTCGAGGCGCTGAAGAACGTGCACGGCTGGCAGGACCTGCCGCTGACCACCGCGGCGCAGACCGTGCAGTTCTCGGCCTTCCCGTGGGCGTACGCCCAGTGGGAGGAGCAGGCGGCGGACGTCGTCCAGCAGCTCTGGTGACCTCCTGAACGACACCACGACTGGCCGGTCCCCTCCCGGGGGCCGGCCGGTCGCCGTCTCAGGCCGCCCCGGTGTGCGGCCGCGATCAGCGCGAGGTCGTCCGGGTCCGTCTGGAGGTCCTTCTCTCCGGTGAGAACCCGACCACCCACCGGCTCGCGCTGCCGGCCCGGGTGTCGCTGCTCGGGCGACATGCAGGTGCGCCCGAGGGGGCGTGTGTGGGTTGGTGTCTGGTTCGCGCGTGCCGGTCGGGCCGCGGGTGCCCCCTGTGTGCGATATCGGTTCCATGCGGGCTGGGGAGGTATGTCCGGTAGCGCGGGGCGGACTCGCCGCGACGCGGTATGTCCAGCGTGCGGGGGCGCTGGGCGTCCGGTTTGAGGCGAGCCGTGCCCGGTGTCCCGTGACCGGCGGCACCGTGGGCCCGGAATGGTGGCGGGGCGGGGGTGGTTACATCACCTGGACGATCGCAGCAGCAACCCCGCTGGCCTGACCTGATGGTGTGGCCGGCCCGGGGTGCGGGCCCCCGGGAATGGTGGTGGGCCGGCGGTCGTTACACATGGTCCCGGCGCCGCGAGCCCCCGGTTCGCGATGATCTGCCGGACAGAGACTTTCCCTCTTGTTTTGTTGAGCGCCTTGTCGTGGTGCTTGCCCGCGTGCTCGACCCCCCGGTCGTGGCCGTGGTGCCAATCCCCCCTCGAAGGAGCTACCTCCCATGAACACGATCATGCGTAAGAGCGTTCTTGGTATTGCTGGTCTGGCTTTCGCCGGTGGCATCTTCGCCGGCCCGGCCACCGGCGCCCATGCCGCCCCGGCGGCTGACATGAAGTCGGTTGCGGTGGTGCAGGCGGACAAGCCCGGCGTGGACAACGCCAAGCTGATCCCGCACGGTGTGCAGGGCGCGCAGTCCCGGATCGACCTGAACGGCGAGCAGACCGACAACGCCAAGGCGATCATCGCCGCGACGAAGAAGTCGGGCCTGGACGAACGGGCCGCCGTCATCTCGATCGCCACCAGCCTGCAGGAGTCGAAGCTGGAGAACCTGGGTCACCTGGGTGACCGCAACGACCACGACTCGCTGGGCCTGTTCCAGCAGCGCCCCTCCAGCGGGTGGGGCACGGTCGAGCAGATCACCGACCCCGAGTACTCCACCATGGCCTTCGAGAAGGGCCTGAAGCAGGTCGACGGCTGGAAGGACATGCCGCTGACCGAGGCCGCGCAGACCGTGCAGGTGTCGGCCTACCCGGACGCCTACGCCCAGTGGGAGCAGCAGGCCGCCGACCTCGTCGCCCAGCACTGGAACAGCTGACCCACCGCACCACCACGCTGGCCGGCACCCCTGAACCGAGGGGTGCCGGCCAGCGGCATATCCGGACCCGCAACCGACGAGGGGAGGAGCCGTGGATCAGTGCACCCCGTGGCGGTCAGCGCGGCGCCCCATGGCGACGTCGACGAGGGCGGCGACCAGCGCCAGCAGGATGATCCCCGCCGCCAGCACCAGCGAGCGCCGGAAGGCGGCCGACCAGTCCCCGCCGGTGCTCGACAGCGAGGAGAAGAACACCGCCCCGACTGCGGCGATGCCGGCGGCCGAGCCGATCCGCTGGCCGGTCTGGAGCATCCCGGCCGCGCTGCCCGCCTGCGGCACCGGCACCTCCGACAGGGTGAGGGTCTGGTTCGGGGTGATGACCAGGCCGCTGCCCAGCCCGGCCGCCAGCAGCGGCAGCGCGGTCAGCAGCGGTACGGAGTGGTGCGGGGAGTTGTGCAGCACCAGCACCACCGCCCCGAGGCCGAGCACCACGACGATCAGCCCGATGCCGACCAGTGGGCGGCCGTAGCGGTTGACGATCCGGCCGCCCAGCGTGGAGGCCAGCGCGGAACCGAGGGCGAAGGGCGTGATCGCCAGGCCGGCGACCAGGGCGCTGTACCCGAGGCCGATCTGCAGGTAGAGCGTGAAGATGAAGAAGACGGCGGTGAACCCGCCGAAGTAGACCAGCGCGATCAGCACGCCCAGGGTGTACGAGCGCAGCCCGAACAGCCGCAGGTCGAACAGGGGTGTCTGGTGCCGGGCGTACCGGCGTTCCCAGAGGCCGAACCCGACCAGGACGGCCAGGCCGGCCGGGATGAGTGCCCACTTCCACGGGCCGTGCCACTGCTGGCGTTGCACCAGCGGCAGCAGCAGGAGCACCACCCCGACGCCGAGCAGCAGGACGCCGAACGGGTCCAGTCGGTGCCGGTCGGGCTGCCCGGTCGGTCGGTCGGGCAGCAGCCGCCAGCCAAGCACCACCGCGAGGGCGCCCACCGGCACGTTGACGAAGAACACCCAGCGCCAGCCGTGCTCCTCACCGCCGAGTTGAATGAGCAGGCCGCCGAGCAGTGGGCCGATCGCGGTGGAGATGCCGATGGTCGCGCCGAGCAGGCCGAACGCCCGGCCCCGCTCGGCGCCCCGGAAGAGTTGCTGGATCAGGCCGATCACCTGGGGGTTGACCACCCCGGCGGCGGCGCCCTGGAGCAGCCGGGCGGCGATCAGCCAGGCGGGTGAGGTGGCCAGGCCGGCGAGGGCGCTGGTGAGCGTGAAGAGGGCGATGCCCACCACGAAGGCGGTGCGTCGTCCGCGGGCGTCGCCGAACCGGCCGGCGGGCACCAGGATCAGGCCGAACGTCAGCGCATACCCGGAGAGCACCCACTGCAGGTCGCTCGGGGTCGCGTGCAGCGCCCGGTCGATCGACGGGACGGCCACGTTGACGATGCTGACGTCCAGCAGCGTCATGAACGTCGCGACCAGCCCCACGCCGAGGGCCTGCCAGCGCCGTCGGCCACCCGCCTCCGTCACGGGGACCTGTCGGTCATTCACGACCGACCGCTACCCGGCGCCCCGAGGCGCAAACCGATCATGCCATCTGGCGGGCACACCACCGCGGACCGAAGTCCAGCCCGGCCATGGGCGAGTCCTCCCGGTGCAGCAGATCCTTCTCGGTGAGCAGGTGCAACGGCGCGTGCACCTCCTCCACCGGCATCCCCGCCTCCTGGGCGATCAGGTCCGGATACGGCACCTGACCGCGCGCCTCCAGCGTCGCGACCGCGTCGTAAACCCGTACCTCGGTTTCCGACAGACGTACCTGCTGCATGGTTGACCTCCTTGCGGTGACCCGCCCGTTCCATGGGCGGCCTGGCTACCGCGGATTACCCGCCGGGTGACCGACAATGCCCACCCGATCGGTCGGTCGTGAGCGGCCGGCCGGCCGGGGTGCCCTAGGGTGAATCCGTGATCACCTGGGATCTCGTCGTCGTCGGCGCCGGCCCCGCCGGGCTCTCCGCCGCCCACGCCGCCGCTGGCGCGGGCGTGCGCACGCTGGTGCTGGACCGGGCCGTCCACCCCCGCTACAAGACGTGCGGCGGCGGCCTGATCGGCGCCTCGCTGACCGCGGTCGCCGGCCGCATCGAGGTGCCCGCGCACGATCGGGTCGACCGGGTGACCTTCACCCGGGACGGGCGACGCGCCTTCACCCGCCGGCACCGCACCCCGCTGGTGGCCATGGTCCGCCGCGACGAGTTCGACGACCGGCTGCGCGCGGCCGCGGTCGCCGCCGGGGCCGAACTGCGCGAGGGCGTCGCCGTGCGCGGCATCGACCAGGACCCCGACGGGGTACGCGTACGCCTGGCCGACGGAAAGACCGTGCACGCCCGGACGGTGGTCGGGGCGGACGGCTCCTCCGGGGTCAGCTCCCGGCACGTGGGTGTCCGTTTCCGCCAGGTGGACCTGGGCCTGGAGCGGGAGCTGCCGGTCCCGCCGGCCGAGCAGCGGCGCTGGCGAGGCCGGCTGCTGCTCGACTGGGGCGCCGTCCCCGGCTCCTACGCCTGGGTTTTCCCCAAGGGGTCGAGCTTGACGGTGGGGGTGATCGCCGCCCGGGGCGAGGGGGAGCGGACCCGCGAGTACCTGCGGAGCTTCGTCGACCGGCTGGGGCTGTCCGGGGTGCAGGCCGAGCACGACTCCGGGCACCTGACCCGGTGCCGGGCCGAGGATTCGCCGCTGCGGCACGGCCGGGTGCTGGTCGCCGGCGATGCGGCCGGCCTGCTGGAGCCGTGGAGTCGGGAGGGGATCAGCTACGCGCTGCGCTCCGGGGCGCTCGCCGGCGCCGCGGTCGCCGCCGGTGACCTGGGCCGCTACGAGCGGGACGTACGCGATCAGCTGGTCCCGTCGATGCGGGCCGGGCACCGCCTGCTGGAGGTGTTCGAACGCCGGCCCGACGTCTTCCACGCCCTGCTGGCCACGCCGGCCGGCTGGGGGATGTTCGTCCGGTTCTGCCAGGGCCGGGCCAGCTTCGACCAGACGCTGACCCGGGCGCCGGTCCGGGCCGGCCTGGCGCTGCTGGACCGTCTCCCGCCGGTGCGGCCCCGCCCACCGTCGGCGCCGGCGGAGCCGGCGAACGCCCAGTCCCGCTGACCCGCCGGCGGCTCCTGGCCGGACGGGTCGACGAGCGGGTCGGTCAGGGCACGATGACCGCGCGGCCGTGGATCTCGCCCCGGCGCAGCAGGTCGTACGCCTCCGGCGCCCGCTCCAGGGGGAACGTCTGCACGTCGGCGGTGAGCAGCCCCAGCTGACCCATGGCGATCACCTCCTGGAGTTCGGCGCGGGTGCCCCAGAACGGCACCTCGACGCTGGTCTCCAGCGGCAGGGTGGGTGGCTCGTCGGCGACGGGCCGCACCGGCAGGGTGCCGCCGCCGAGGCCGACCAGGAGCAGCCGGCCGCCGGTGGACACCACCGTCCGGGCGGTGGTCAGGGTGGCGTCCACACCGACACAGTCGATCACCACGTCGGCGCCGTCCGGTGCGGGCCCGACGATCGCTCGGATCGTCTCGATCGCCTCCGGGCCGGCCTGCACCACGTGGTGCGCCCCCATCCGGGTGGCCAGGTCCAGCGCCGCCATGCTGGTGTCCACCGCGATGATCCGTACCGCGGTGGTGGCCGCCAGGATCTGCACCGCCATGTGGCCGAGCCCGCCGATGCCGATCACCACGCAGTAGGTGCCGGGCCGCAGCGCCGGGCGGGCCAGTTCGACGGCGTGGTACGGGGTGAGCCCGGCGTCGGTCAGCGGCGCCGCCTGGATCAGGTCCAGTTCGCCGATGGGCAGCAGGCGGGAGGCCGGCACCACCACGTAGTCGGCCAGCCCGCCGTCACGGCTGAGCCCGATGCCGCCGACAGGCACCCGGCGGCACTGGTTCTCCCGCCCGCGCAGGCAGGCCCGGCAGGTGCCGCAGCCGATGATCCCGTAGACCGCCGCCCGGTCCCCGGGCGACCAGCCGGTCACCCCGGCGCCGACCGTCTCGACCGTGCCCGCGATCTCGTGCCCCAGCGTCATGGGGGTAGGGAAGAGACCGGGGGGCGCGTCGAGGATGTGCAGGTCGGAGTGGCAGGCGCCGACGGCGGCGACGGCGAGCAGCACCTGGCCCGGCCCGGCCGTGGGGGTGGGCGCCGCCACCTGCTCGAGCACGCCGGGAGCAGTCAGCCGTACTGCGCGCATGGTCGCCTCCACCTCGTCGCCGACGCCGGTCGCGGCGCGCATACCCGCGCGGGCACCGTTGATGCCATGGCCATGCTGGACCGGTGGCGGCACAATGCGGGCATGGCCGAGCCGGAGCCCACCTCGTTCGACGACGAGGACTACGCGTTCCTGCGCCACGTGCGCTTCGGCGAGCTGCCGCCACCGGTCCGTCCCGACGAGCGGGTCGAGCTCACCGAGACCGATCCGCGCCGGGACCGACCCGAGCCGACCGCCAACGACGACCAGTGGTTCCTCCGGCTCGGACCGGGCGCCGGCAGCTGACGCCGGCCGGCCCGGCGACGCCGGGACGCGGACGGGCCGCGGGTGCTCACCCACGGCCCGTCCGGCATGCCGGTGGTACGGATCAGAAGACCGGCACGCCCTCGCGGACCAGCTTCCAGTTCGGCACGAAGAAGTCGGCCGGGTTGATCGTCCCCTTCGCCTGCGCCCAGTCGATGAGCAGCTGGCGGATCTCCTGCTGCTGGTTGTAGACCTGGGTCCTGACGATGCCGGGGAAGTTGCCGCCGCCGCTGCGTCGGTAGTTGTTCACCGCGATGACGAACTGCGCATCGGCGGCGACCGGGGTGTCGGTGCCCGGCAGCACCAGGCGGGTGATCCGCTGGCCGACCGGCTTGGAGACGTCGATGTCGTAGTCGAGGCCCGAGATCACGTCGTAGTTGTAGTCCGGCACGCCCGGGTCACTGATGTCGGCCGGGTTGACGGCCGCGCCCACCGGGAGGGTCTTGAAGTACTTCGCCGAGTACTCCAGGTACGCCTTCACCTCGGCGCCGCTGAGCACCACGGCCTCGAGGGTGTTGTCGAAGACGTAGAGGCCGGCCACGTCGCGGATCCGGACGTCGCCCCGCGGGAAGATCGCGGTGCGGCTGAACGGCGCGGCGATCGACAGCACCGGCAGCGACCCGTACGACGTGCCGGCCAGCGCCGCGGTGACGACCTCGGTCTGGACGTGGTTGATGAAGTCCAGGATCGGGGTGTCCTTGTACCGCGACTCGGCGGCGGACAGCTCCTCGCTGGACTGCGCGACGACCGTGTTGACGTAGTCGACCGTCTTGGTGTGCTGGCCGCGCACGGCCGCGAGCACCGCCGGGTCCTCGACCACGGTGTTGGTGTTCAACATGGTGGCGCCCTTGCCGGTGACCTTCCAGCGACCGCGCTCCCGGGTGAGGGTGAAGTCCATCCGGGTGAGGCGCTGTCCCCACTTCGACGGCTCGGCGGTGAGCACCTGCGCGCCGGTGGCGGTGTTGGTGACGAACCGCTCCACGACCTCGCTGTGCGCGTGTCCGAAGAGGATCGCGTCGATGCCGGGGACCTGCTGGGCGATCAGCGCGACCGGGTTCTCGTTCGGCAGCTCCGGGCCGTAGCTGGAGGTGCCGCTGTCGCCGCCGTGCGCGGAGATGATGACGAGGTCGGCGCCGCGCTCACGCATGATCGGCACCCACTTGGCGGCGGTCTCCACCATGCCGGGGAAAACCAGCTTGCCTTCGACGTTGCCCTTGTCCCAGATGGCCACGCCCGGGTTGGTGAGGCCGAGGATGCCGACCTTGAGCTTCGGCGCGCCGTGCCCGCCGAGGTCGACCTCCTTGATCACGTACGGGAGGTAGGCCGGCTTGCCGGTGGCCTCGTTGACGGCGTTCGCGGCGAGCGCGGGGAAGCCCAGCTGCTTGATCCAGGTGGCCAGCAGCGGCAGGCCGTAGTTGAACTCGTGGTTGCCCAGCGTGATCGCGTCGTACTTCAGGATGTTCATGGCGTTGGCCATCGGGTGCGTCTCACCGGTGGTGGTGATCGGCTCCTGCTTGGCGTAGTAGGTGGCCAGCGGCGTGCCCTGGATGGTGTCACCGGCGTCGAGGACCAGGGTGGCCTTGCCCTTGCGCTCGGCACGGATCTGGTTGACCAGGGTGGCCAGCTTGGCGACGCCGATGTCGTTGTGCTTGCTGTCGTCGTACTCGGCGTCCTGGTAGTAGTCCCAGTTGTAGACGTTGCCGTGGGTATCCGACGTGCCGAGGACCGTCAGATCCCAGGTCGTCGGTCCCTTCGCTTCGGCGGCCCGGGCGGGGGCGCCGGCGATCAGGGGGGCGGTCGCGGCGGCGGCGGCGACGGCCAGCACCTGGCGGCGCGAGGCGCCGGAGGAGGAGGTCATGAGGTGCCCTTCCATGGGGGTGGACGCGCCTCGTGGGCGCCGTTGCGCACCATAACGAGCAGCTGTCGCTCCCGCCACAGCGGCCCGAGGTGTTCCACCCCGCCAGCGCTCCCGGCCACCTGTCCGTAACACCGGGGTCACCCGTACGGCCGATCGCCCTCGCGTCTGGCCGGGCCTTCGGGCAGGGCCGACCGGGGCCAGGCCGGACGAACCAACCCGAGGCGGCGCCCCGCTGGCCGTCGCGGCGGTCAGCGGGGCCAGGCGGCCAGCCGGCGGCGGACGTCCGCGATCCGCGCCGCATCCAGGCCGTACCGGGTGAACCGCTGGTCCGGCATCCGGTCCAGGTAGCGCCCCGCCTCCCGGACGTCGTCGTCGTCCAGCGCCGGGTCGACCTGCCGGGCCAGCTCCAGCAACTCCGCGACCGGGTAGTGGTCCAGCGCCGCCGACACGTCGATGTAGTCGCGCACCTCGCGCCGGTTGACCAGCGCCGCGGTCTTGTTCGCCACCAGGTCGCGGACGTCCATCACCGGGCCGAAGTCCATCACCACGGGGGAGCGGTACCGGTCGAGCCGGGCCAGGCTCAGCCGGATCCGCCGCGGCCCGCGGGTGACCACGAAGTCCTTCATGTCGCGGTCGAAGCCCTCGAACAGCCCGCCCAGGTCGCTGTCCGGGTCGGCGTCGGCCACCTCGAACCCGGCGCGCTCCAGCGCCGTGCGCACCTCGGCGGCGGCGGCCGCCGCTGCGCCCTCCACGTCGGCGAAGAGGTCGACATCCTCGGTGGGTCGGGTGACCAGCCCGTGCGCGGCCCAGGCCACCCCGCCGCCGAGCACGAATCGGTGCGGCCCGGCCGCTGTCAGCGCCACCCGGGCCACCTCCCGGTAGAACTCGTGCAGGTGCGGGCCGGTCACGCGGTACGCAGACCCCGGTGCCGGCTCTCCCACGCCTGCCGCACACCCCGGGGGAGGTTCAGCCGCCGCCACACCCGCCGCAACGTCCGGCCGTTGATCAGGTGCCGCAGGTCGTCGGCGCGGGTCGTCTCCCGCAGCACGTTCTCGTACATCCACAGCAACTGGTCCGGGTCGCCCAGGTCGAACGTCCGGTCCGCGTTCCACATCAACCGCACCGGCAGCTCCACCACCCCACGGGTGGGGCCGGCCAGCTCCGCGAGGGTGCGCGCCACCACGGCGGGACGGCCGGGGCGGGCCAGGTGGGGCGCGGTGCTGACGACGGCCTGCATGCTGCCAGGGTAACGCCGACCCCGGCCCGTGCGGCCAACCTGGTCGCCGGGTTTCCGTTTCCCGCCCATTCCCGCCCGTCGCGTTGGCGCGGCTCCGCCGTTGCCTGACTCCGGCGCTCGGGCCTGCCCCATGCGTCGATCACATCCTCGCCGCCCGCCGAGCGTCTCCCGCGGGCGCCGGCATTTCCCGGGTACGGGGACGAGGTGGGTGGGCGTTTCGCGCCCCGCCGCGCCATCCGCACCCTGATCGCCCGGTCAAGTGGTCGATGCCCCCTCCGCGATCGGTGCGGCATCGTTGGCAGACTCCGGGTCGGCGTGGCGGGGACACCGCCCTTCGACACCCTGAGGCGGATCACCCCCTGCCCGCTGAGTGTGGGGGCCAGGCGCGCGATCGGTGGTTGGGTGGGCCGTCACGGCTGGGTGATCTCTCCGGCGCGGGGCCGGATCGACCCGGCGGGCCGGTATGTCCCGGACCGCGCGTCCGGTTTGAGGCGAGCCGTGGCGGCCTGTCCCGTGACCGGCGGCACCCGGGCGGCGGAATGGTGGCGGGGCGGGGGTGGTTACATCACCTGGACGATCGCAGCAGCGACCCCCGCTGGCTTGGCCTGATGGTGGCCGGCTCGGGGTGTTGGGCCCCCGGGAATGGTGGTGGGCCGCCGGTCGTTACACATGGTCCTGGCGCCGCGAGCCCCCGCTCGTGAAGCCTGCCGGACAGAAGCTTTCCTCTTCTTGTTTTTGTTGAGCGCCTTGTCGTGGTGCTTGCGCGTGTCCGACCCCCGTCGGATGCGTCGCCAATCCCCCCTCGAAGGAGCTAACTCCCATGAACACGATCATGCGTAAGAGCGTTCTTGGTATTGCTGGTCTGGCTTTCGCCGGTGGCGTGTTCGCCGGTCCGGCCACCGGCGCCCATGCCGCCCCGGCGGCTGACATGAAGTCGGTTGCGGTGGTGCAGGCGGACAAGCCCGGCGTGGACAACGCCAAGCTGATCCCGCATGGTGTGCAGGGCGCGCAGTCCCGGATCGACTTGAACGGCGAGCAGACCGACAATGCCAAGGCGATCATCGCTGCGACGAAGAAGTCGGGTCTGGACGAGCGGGCCGCCGTGATCTCGATCGCCACGAGCCTGCAGGAGTCGAAGTTGGAGAATCTGGGTCACCTGGGTGACCGCAACGACCACGACTCGCTGGGCCTGTTCCAGCAGCGTCCGTCCAGCGGGTGGGGCACGGTCGAGCAGATCACCGACCCCGAGTACTCGACGATGGCGTTCGAGAAGGGTCTGAAGCAGGTTGACGGCTGGAAGGACATGCCGCTGACCGAGGCCGCGCAGACCGTGCAGGTGTCGGCCTACCCGGACGCCTACGCCCAGTGGGAGCAGCAGGCCGCCGACCTCGTCGCCCAGCACTGGAACAGCTGACCCACCGCACCACACGCTGGCCGGCACCCCCACCAGGGTGCCGGCCAGCGCCGCACCCACCCCCGGCACCGGCCACACTCCACGACGCACGGACCGCAAGCAACGGACCCACGCCGCAACAGCAAGCAACGAAACCACGATGAGTAGCAAGTGGTGCCGGTCACCCGAGCCGGGTGGAACAGCGGACCGGGGTAGCCTGTTGAGTCAGGTGTCGGTGTGTCCAGTGTCCCCGGGCCTCACCTAATTGCCGCCGCGGAATACCGTCCGGCTGGAGCCGCGTCGCGCCACTCGCCGAGAGGCGACCTGCACACCGACACCCCAGCGCCGCCCCCGACCCACCCGGCCGGGGGCGGCGCTGTCTCCATCGTCGAAAGAGATCCCTGCGCTCCACTCGCATACGCCGCCGGACTGTCCTATGTTCGGAAGGTCAGCTTCCGCAGCGTCGGGGAGGAGGTGCCGAGCGGTGGGCCTGCGTACCTTCATCGAGGGTTGGCCGGTCTATCGGCAACTCACCGGCACCGACCCACTGGGCCGGGGCGCCGCAGCGCAGTCCGGCCGTTCGGCCGCGCTGACCGCGCGCACCGACACCGCAGACAACATGGCCCGCTCGGTCTGCCCGTACTGCGCGGTGGGCTGCGGCCAGCGGGTGTTCGTCAAGGACGGCCGGGTCACCCAGATCGAGGGTGACCCGGACAGCCCGATCTCCCGGGGCCGGCTCTGCCCGAAGGGCTCGGCCAGCAAGAGCCTGGTCACCAGCCCGCTGCGGCAGACCAAGGTCCGCTACCGCCGGCCGTACGGCACGGAGTGGGAGGACCTGGAGCTCGACACCGCGCTCGACATGATCGCCGACCGGCTCCTCGCCGCTCGCGAGGAGACCTGGGAGGACGTCGACCGCGAGGGCCGGCCACTCAACCGCACGCTGGGCATCTCCAGCCTGGGCGGGGCGACGCTGGACAACGAGGAGAACTACCTCATCAAGAAGCTGTTCACGGCGATGGGGGCGCTCCAGATCGAGAACCAGGCGCGGATTTGACACTCCGCCACCGTCCCCGGTCTGGGGGCCAGCTTCGGTCGCGGTGGCGCGACGGACTTCCAGCAGGACGTCGCCAACGCTGACGTCATCGTCATCCAGGGCTCGAACATGGCCGAGGCCCACCCGGTGGGTTTCCAGTGGGTGATGGAGGCCAAGCGCCGCGGCGCCAAGGTCTTCCACGTCGATCCCCGGTTCACCCGGACCAGCGCCCTGGCCGACACGTACCTGCCGATCCGGGCGGGCACCGACATCGCGCTGCTCGGCGGCGTGGTGCGCTACATCCTGGAGAACGAGCTCGACTTCCGGGAGTACGTGCTGGCATACACGAACGCCGCCACCATCGTCAGCGAGCGGTACGTCGACGCCGAGGACGGTGACGGCTTCTTCTCCGGCTTCGACCCGCAGACCGACAGCTACGTGCAGGACAGCTGGCAGTACGCGGGGCACGAGACCTCCTCGGGCAGCGGGCACACCGCCAAGGAGCGGGAGAGTGCCGCCGGGCTGCGGCACGAGTCGCATGGCGCCCGGGTTGCCGGCCAGGTCCTGCGGGACGAGACCCTGCAGCATCCGCGCTGCGTCTACCAGATCCTCAAGCGTCATTTCGCCCGCTACACGCCGGAGATGGTGGAGCGGGTCTGCGGCATTCCGCGGGAGAAGTTCCTGGAGCTGGCCCGGGCCTGGACGGAGAACTCCGGCCGGGAGCGCACCGGCGTGCTGATCTACTCGGTGGGCTGGACCCAGCACAGCGTCGGCGTGCAGTACATCCGCAGCGGGGCGATCATCCAACTGCTGCTGGGCAACATGGGCCGCCCGGGCGGTGGCGTGCTGGCCCTGCGCGGGCACGCCAGCATCCAGGGCTCGACCGACATTCCGACGCTGTTCAACCTGCTTCCCGGCTATCTGCCGATGCCGCACCACGCCGACCACCCGACGTTCGACGAGTGGGTGAACAGCATCCGGCACCCCCGCCAGAAGGGGTTCTGGGGCAACGCCCGCGCCTTCGGGGCCAGCCTGCTCAAGGCGTACTGGGGGGACGCGGCGACCCCGGAGAACGACTTCTGCTACGGGTACCTGCCCCGGATGACCGGCGACCACGGCACCTACCAGCAGGTGCTCAACATGATCGACGGCAAGGTCAAGGGGTACTTCCTGCTCGGCCAGAACCCCGCGGTCGGCTCCGCGCACGGCCGCGCCCAGCGGCTGGGCATGGCGAACCTCGACTGGCTGGTCGTCCGCGACCTGTTCATGATCGAGAGCGCGACCTTCTGGAAGAACGGCCCGGAGGTGGCCACCGGCGAGATCGTGCCGGAGGAGTGCCGTACCGAGGTGTTCTTCCTGCCCGCCGCCTCGCACGTGGAGAAGGAGGGCACCTTCACCCAGACGCAGCGGCTGCTGCAGTGGCGGGAGAAGGCCCTCGACCCGCCGGGCGACGCCCGCTCCGAGCTGTGGTTCTTCTACCACCTCGGGGGCAAGCTGCGGGAGAAGCTGGCCGACTCGGACCAGCCCCGGGACCGGGCGCTGCTCGACCTGGCCTGGGACTACCCCACGCACGGTGCGCACGCGGAGCCGAGCGCCGAGGCGGTCCTGCGCGAGATCAACGGGTACGACGTGACGACCGGCCGCCCGCTGGCCTCGTTCGCCGAGGCCAAGGAGGACGGCTCCACCGCGATCGGCTGCTGGATCTACAGCGGCGTGTACGCCGACGGGGTCAACCAGGCGGCCCGGCGCAGGTCCCGGCACCAGCAGGACTGGGTGGCCGCCGAGTGGGGCTGGGCCTGGCCGGCGAACCGCCGCACCCTGTACAACCGCGCCTCGGCCGACCCGCAGGGCCGGCCGTGGAGCGAGCGGAAGCGCTACGTCTGGTGGGACCCGGACGCCGGCGAGTGGACCGGCTACGACGTGCCCGACTTCGAAAAGACGAAACCGCCGACGTACCGGCCGCCGGAGGGGGCCAGCGGCCCCGAGGGGATCGCCGGCGACGATCCGTTCGTCATGCAGGGCGACGGTAAGGGCTGGCTCTACGCACCCAGCGGCGTCCTGGACGGCCCGCTGCCGACGCACTACGAGCCGGCCGAGTCGCCGATGCGCAACCCGCTCTACGGCCAGCAGGCCAACCCGACCCGCAAGACCTACGACCACCCGGTGAACTCGGTGAACCCGAGCCCGCCGCAGGAGCACAGCGACGTCTTCCCGTACGTCTTCACGGTCAGCCGGCTCACCGAGCACCACACCGCCGGCGGCATGAGCCGGACGGTGCGGCCGCTGGCCGAACTCCAGCCGGAGATGTTCGTGGAGGTCTCGCCCGAGCTGGCCGCGACGGTGGGGCTCACCCACCTGGACTGGGCGCACCTGGTCAGCGGACGGGCGGTGATCGAGGCGAAGGTGCTGGTCACCGACCGGCTGACCCCGCTGCGCGTGGACGGCCGGGTGATCCACCAGGTCTGGCTGCCGTACCACTTCGGCTACGAGGGCATCGTCACCGGCGACTCGGCCAACGACCTGTTCGGCATCACCCTGGACCCGAACGTGCTGATCCAGGAGAGCAAGGTCGGCACCTGTGACGTACGCTCCGGGCGGCGGCCGACCGGGGCGGCGCTGCGGGACCTGGTCGCCGACTACCGGCGGCGGGCCGGGATCGTCCCCGGGGCATGCCCCCCGACGGTGACCACCGAGGTTCGGCACCCTGCCTGCAGCGGCGAGGGCGGGCCGCGGGAGAGGGGCGACGATGCCTGACCGGAACAGCCTCTACGGCCCCGTTGACCCGGCACCGGACGCGGGATGGGTCGAGGCCGGCCCCCGGATGGGCTTCTTCACCGACACCAGCGTCTGCATCGGCTGCAAGGCGTGCGAGGTGGCCTGCAAGGAGTGGAACGGCGTTCCGGCGTCCGGCTTCGACCTGCTCGGCATGTCGTACGACAACACCGGCGCGCTGACCGCGAACTCCTGGCGGCACGTGGCCTTCATCGAGCAGCCCGTCCCGGCCGGGCACCGCACCCTGTCGTTCGCCGGGACCCCGACCGACGGGTCGGCCAGCGCGTCGTCGGCGGCCGTCGCGGCGGGCACCGGCAACCCGACCGGTACCGGCCCCGGCGTACCGCCCGGCACCGTCGACGCCGCGGCCCGGATGGCCGCCGCCCCGGCGGACCGCGTCGCACCGCCCGGCGCCGGAACGGCCACCGGCGCCGGGCCGCAGTTCCTCGGCATGCCCGGCGCGCAGCCGCCCGGCCGGTCCACCGGCGTGCAGGCGCGCACCGACTTCCGCTGGCTGATGATGTCGGACGTCTGCAAGCACTGCACCCACGCCGCCTGCCTGGACGTCTGCCCGACCGGCTCGCTGTTCCGCACCGAGTTCGGCACGGTCGTGGTGCAGGAGGACATCTGCAACGGCTGCGGTTACTGCATCCCGGCCTGCCCTTACGGGGTGATCGACCAGCGTGAGGGCGATGGCCGGGCGTGGAAGTGCACGCTC
The DNA here is from genome assembly GCF_040642975.1 of Micromonospora sp. NPDC047548. Taxonomy (NCBI): domain Bacteria; kingdom Bacillati; phylum Actinomycetota; class Actinomycetes; order Micromonosporales; family Micromonosporaceae; genus Micromonospora; species Micromonospora sp. NPDC047548. The sequence continues at coordinate 31,213 of NZ_JBEYTI010000026.1, read as the reverse complement.
TGCTACGACCGCCTGGGCGCGGGACTGACGCCCGCCTGCGCGCAGGCATGCCCCACCGAGTCCATCCAGTTCGGCCCGCTCGACGAGCTGCGGGAGCGGGCCGCCGAACGAGTGGCCGTGCTGCACGAGCGGGGGGTGCCGGAGGCCCGGCTCTACGGCCACGACCCCACCGACGGCGTTGGCGGCGACGGGGCGTTCTTCCTGCTGCTCGACGAGCCCGAGGTCTACGGCCTGCCACCGGACCCGGTGGTCACCACCCGGGACCTGCCGAAGATGTGGAAGCGTGCCGGGTTGGCGGCCCTGGCCATGGCGGCGGCTGCCGTCGCCGCGTTCGTCGGAGGTTCGTCGTGAGTCCGGACCGCGCCCCGGTAGGGGCCCTGTTCCGCCGGTTCCAGGAGCGGCTCGGGGCCGGCGGGCCGGGCCCGCATCCGCCCCGCGACGTCGCGCCCGCCGACCAGCGGGGCCGGCGCGGCGGCGAGGAGCTGACCGTCCCCGAGGCGGAGTTCACCTCGTACTACGGCCGGCCGATCCTCAAGGCGCCGGTCTGGCGGTGGGACATCGCCGCGTACCTGTTCACCGGGGGCCTGGCCGCCGGCTCGTCGCTGCTGGCCGCCGGCGGGCAGCTCACCGGCCGCCCGGCGTTGCGCCGCGCCGGCCGGGTCACCGCGCTGGGCGCGGTCGCCGCCAGCGGGTACTTCCTGGTCAACGACCTGGGGCGGCCGTCCCGCTTCCACCACATGCTGCGGGTGGCGAAGCCGACCTCGCCGATGTCGGTGGGCACCTGGATCCTCACCGCCTTCGGCCCGGCCGCCGGCGTCGCCGCGGTCGCCGAGGCGGCGCCCTGGCTCCCCGAGCGCGGCGTGCTCGGGTTGGCCCGCCGGGTGCTGCCCCCGGTCGGGCAGGTCGCCGGGCTGGCCGCCGCCGCGACCGCGCCGGCCCTGGCCACGTACACCGGGGTGCTGCTGGCCGGGACGGCCGTGCCGTCCTGGCACGAGGCGTACCCGGAGTTGCCGACCATCTTCGCGGGCAGCGCGCTGGCCAGCGGCGCCGGCGTGGGGCTGATCGCCGCGCCCTGCGCGCAGGCCGGTCCGGCGCGGCGGATGGCGGTGGCCGGCGCGGCGCTGGAACTGTTCGGTTCGCACTCGGTGGAGACCCGGCTGGGGTTGCTCAGCGAGCCGTACCGGACGGGCAAGGCCGGCCGGTTGCTGCGCGCCGGGCGGGCGCTCACCGCCGCAGGCGTGGCCGGGGCGCTGGTCGGCAGGCGCAGCCGGGCGATCTCCGCGCTGTCCGGCGGGGCGTTGCTCGTCGCGTCGGTGGCCACCCGGTTCGGCATCTTCCACGGCGGCGTCACCTCGGCGCGGGACCCGAAGTACACGGTGGTGCCGCAGCGTGAGCGGGTACGCCGGCGGGAGTCCGGCGAAGGCTGAGGCTCCCGGCGCGGCGGGCCGGGGGCTGTGGTTGACTCCTGGACGGAGGCGTTCAGGAGGCTGGTGCCCCTCCCGGTCTTCAAAACCGGTGTGGTCCGGGATCCGGGCCAGGCGGGTTCGATTCCCGTCCGTCTCCGCCAGACCGCTCGGGAGATGACACGCATGGGCGAGGCGCCGGCCGACCCACGGCGGCGGGTGCCGCGCACCGACACCCTGCTCGCCGACCCGCGCCTGGCCGCGGCCGTCGCCGCCCTCGGCCGCGATCGGGTCAAGGCCGCCGTCGGCCGCGCCCAGGAGTGCGCCCGCCGTGGCGACATCGCCCCCGAACAGGTACGCGACGCCGCGCTCGCCGCGCTGCCCGCGCCGACACCCCGCGCGGTGCTCAACGCCACCGGCGTCGTGCTGCACACGAACCTCGGTCGGGCGTCGCTGTCGGCCGCCGCCGTCGAGGCGGTCGTCGCCGCTGCCGGGCACACCGACGTGGAGCTCGACCTGCGCACCGGCCGGCGCGCCCGGCGGGGACGTGACGCGCTCGACGCGCTCGCCGCCGCGGTGCCCGACGCGGCGGCCGTGCACGTGGTCAACAACGGCGCAGCGGCGCTGGTGCTCGCCGCCACCGCCCTCGCCGCCGGCGCGGAGATCGTGGTCAGCCGGGGCGAGCTGGTGGAGATCGGCGACGGGTTTCGCCTGCCCGACCTGCTGGAGAGCACCGGCGCCCGCCTGCGGGAGGTCGGCACCACCAACCGCACCACCCTGGACGACTACGCCGCGGCGATCGGCCCCAAGACCGGGTTCGTGCTGAAGGTGCACCCGTCGAACTTCCTCGTCACCGGCTTCACCTCCGCCGTGCCGGTCCGCGCGCTGGCCACCCTCGGCGTACCGGTGGTGGCCGACATCGGCTCCGGGCTGCTCGCGCCCGATTCGCTGCTGCCCGACGAGCCGGACGCCGCCACCACCCTGCGGGCCGGCGCGGCGCTGGTCACCGCCAGCGGCGACAAGCTCCTCGGCGGGCCGCAGGCCGGGCTGCTGCTCGGCGACGCCGAGCTGGTCGAGCGGCTGCGCCGGCACCCCCTCGCCCGGGCGCTGCGGGTCGACAAGCTCACCTTGGCCGCCCTGGCGGCCACCCTGCACGGCCCGGACACTCCGACCCGGGCCGCCCTGCACGCCGACCCGGCCGTGCTGCGGGAACGCGCCGAACGGCTGCGCGACGCGCTCGGCGCCGACGGCTGCAAGGCCGAGGTGGTGCCGAGCACCGCCGTGGTCGGCGGCGGCGGCGCGCCCGGCGTCGCGCTGGACTCGTGGGCGCTGAGCCTGCCCGAGGGCTACGCCGGGCCGCTGCGCCTCGGTGTGCCCCCGGTGCTCGGCCGGGTCCTGCGCGGCCGGCTCCTGCTGGACCTGCGCTGCGTGCCCCCGGCCGCCGACGACACCCTGCGGGCCGCGGTGCTGCGGATCCCGGTGGCCGGCTGACATGTACGTCGTCGCCACCGCCGGTCACGTCGACCACGGCAAGTCGACCCTGGTGCGGGCGTTGACCGGGATGGAACCCGACCGGTGGGCCGAGGAACGCCGCCGGGGCATGACCATCGACCTCGGCTTCGCCTGGACCACCCTGCCCGCCGGCGGCACCGTCGCCTTCGTCGACGTGCCCGGACACGAGCGCTTCGTGCCGAACATGCTCGCCGGGGTCGGGCCCGCCCCGGCCGCGCTGATCGTGGTCGGCGCCGACGAGGGCTGGATGCCGCAGTCCGCCGAGCACCTGGCCGCGCTGCACGCGCTCGGGGTGTCGTACGGCCTGCTCGCGGTGACCCGCGCGGACCTGGCCGACCCGGGGCCCGCCCTCGCCCGGGCCCGGGCGGAGATCGCCGGCACCAGCCTCGGCGACGTCGAGGCGGTGCCGGTCAGCGCGGTCACCGGCGCCGGGCTGCCCGAGCTGCGTGCCGCCCTGGACCGGCTGGTCGCCCGCCTGCCGGAGCCCGCGCCGGACGCGTCGGTGCGGCTCTGGGTGGACCGGTCCTTCACCATCCGGGGCAGCGGCACCGTGGTGACCGGCACCCTCGGTGGCGGCCGGCTGCGGGTCGGCGATCAGCTGGAGCTGGCCGCCACGGGCGAGCCGGTCCGGGTACGCGGCCTGCACTCCCTCGGTGCCGCCCACGACCGGGTGGACGCGGTCGCCCGGGTCGCGGTGAACTTGCGGGGCGTGGCGAAGGACCGGCTGGCCCGCGGTGACGCCCTGCTCACCCCCGGCCGGTTCCGGCTCACCGACCTGCTCGACGTCCGGCTGGCCGGCGACCCGGCCGCCGATCTGCCCGCCACCCTCACCCTGCACGTCGGCTCGGCGGCCGTGCCCGCCCGGGTCCGCCCGCTCGGCCCGGACACCGTGCGGCTGCGGCTGGCCCGGCCGCTGCCGCTGCTGATCGGCGACCGGGCGCTGCTGCGCGACCCCGGCCGGCACCACGTCAGCGGCGGGGTGACCGTGCTGGACGTGGCCCCGCCGCCGCTGCGCCGGCGCGGCGCCGCCGCGGCCCGGGCGGCCGTCCTCGCCGACCTCGACGGGCGGCCCGACCTCGCCGGGGAGCTGCGCCGCCGGGCGCTGGTGCGCGCCGGGGAGCTGACCCGGATGGGGGTGCCGGCCACCGTCGCCCCGGTCGCCGGCGACTGGCTCGCCGACCCGGAGCACTGGCGGCGGCTGGCCACCCGGCTGGCCGAGGAGACCACCCGGTACGCGCGGGAGCACCCGCTGGAGGCGGGCGTCCCGGTGGAGGTGCTGCGCCGGCGTCTCGACCTGCCCGACCGCGCGCTGGTCGAGGCCCTGGTCCGTGCGCCGCTGTCGCTGCGGGCGGGCCGGGTCACCGCCACCGGGGCCGACGTGCTGCCGGCGCCGGTGGCCCAGGCCGTGCAGCGGGTCCGCGCCGAGTACGCCGAGCACCCGTTCCGGGCCCCCGAGGCGGACCGGCTCGCGACCCTCGGCCTCGGCCCGCGGGAGATCGGCGCGGCGGTGCGCGCCGGGGCCCTGCTGCGGCTGGCCGAGAACGTGGTGCTGCTGCCCGGCGCGGTCGACGACGCGGTACGGGTGCTGGCCCGCTTGCCGCAGCCGTTCACGCTCAGCGCCGCCCGGCAGGCGCTGGACACCACCCGCCGGGTGGCCGTGCCGCTGCTGGAGCTGCTGGACCGGCGGGGCGCCACCCGCCGGCTGCCCGACGACGCCCGTGCGGTGGTCGGCCCGCCGGCCTGACCCCGGCGGCGGCCCGGACGATCCCCTTCGGCGAGCACGTCGACCACCGTGTTCGGGCGGTCGACGCGGGCGCGGTGCCCGGCGGGTGACCGCGGGTGACCCGAAGCCGCGCCGCGGTGGGCGCCGCGTCGCCTACCGTGACGCCATGGACCCATCGGCGGTCTGGCGGGACAAGAACCACCGCTGGCGGATCGAGGCGTACCGGGCGCCGGACCTGCGGTTCGCGATCTTCGCCACCAACGGCACCACCGAGTCGGCGCCGCTGTGGCTGTTCGGCATGTCGGCCCTGGCCCGCTGGCTGATGAGCCACGCCATCTCCCTGGACGACCTGGAAAACGACTGACCCGGCCTCCCCCGCGGCGCGGCTGCTGTTGAGTAGGGGCCAGGTGGCGGGGAGGGGGTGTGATGCTCGGGCAGCTCGTCCTGGTGGCGGTGCTGGTGCTGGTCAACGCCGCCCTCTCCGGCAGCGAGATGGCGCTGGTGACGTTGCGGGAGGGGCAGCTGCGCCGGCTGGGCCGCTCCGGTCGGACCGGGGCCCGGCTGGCCCGGTTGGCCCGGGAACCGAACCGCTACCTGGCCACCGTCCAGCTCGGCATCACCCTCGCCGGGTTCCTCGCCTCTGCGGTCGCCGCCGTCTCGCTGGCCCAGCCGCTGATCGGGCCGCTGGCTTTCCTCGGCGGCGCGGCCCGGCCGGTGGCCGTGCTGCTGGTGACCGTGGCGCTCACCTTCGTCACCCTGGTTGTCGGCGAGCTGGCCCCGAAGCGGCTGGCGATGCAGTGGGCGGAGCGGTGGGCGTTGCTGAGCGCGGCCCCGCTGGACCTGCTGGCCCGGCTGTCCCGGCCGGCGGTCTGGCTGCTCAGCCGTACCACCGACCTGCTGGTCCGGCTGGCCGGCGGGGACCCGCGGGCGAGGCGGCAGGAGGTGACCGAGGAGGAACTGCGGGAGATGCTGGTCAGCCAGCGGGGGCTGTCGGCGCAGCAGCGGGAGATCCTTTCCGGGGCGTTCGACATCGCCGGCCGTACCCTGCGGGAGATTCTGGTTCCCCGGCGGGACGTGACGGTCCTACCCGCGTCGCTGTCCGCGTCGGAGGCGATGCGCCGGATGGCCGCCACCGGGCGGTCCCGGGCTCCGGTCGTCGGGCCGGGCGGGCTGGACGACGTCCGGGGGATGGTGCACATCCGCGACCTGGTCGACGCCGACGGCGACACGGCGGGCCGGCGGGCCCGCCCGCCGGTGCTGCTGCCTGGCACCCTGCCGGTCGCCGACGCCATGCGCCAGCTGCGGCAGCGCCACGAGCAGCTCGCCCTGGTGGTCGACGAGTACGGCGGCATCGACGGCCTGGTCACCATGGAGGACCTGCTGGAGGAGGTGGTCGGCGAGCTGTACGACGAGACCGACCGGGACGTCTCCAGGGTGGTCCGGGAATCGGACGGGGCGCTGCTGCTGCCCGGTGACTTCCCGCTGCACGACCTGGCCGACCTGGGGGTGCGGCTGACGTTTGCGGTGCCGCGGGACTACACCACGATCGCGGGGCTGGTGCTGGCCGGGCTGGGCCGGCTGCCCGACGGGCCGGGGGAATCCGTGCGGCTGCCGGGGCTCACCGTCGAGGTGGTCGAGGTGGCCGACCGGGCGGTGCGGCGGGTGCGGCTGCGCGGCCCGGCGGCCGGCTACCCGGCGGAGTGACCCGGACGGGGTAACGGCGGCGGAAACGGCCCTTCCGGGGCGGGGCCGGCCGTACCGTGCGAGACGTGAAGGACCGAGGGATGCGGACGTTCCTGGCGGTGCTCGCCGGACTGGCGGTGATCTACTTCGGCGCCACCGGGCGCAGTGCCGAGGAGGGTGGCGGGATCTCCGGCGGGGTGGTGCTGCTCGCCCTGCTGGCCGCGCTGCTGGTGTGGAACCTGACCAAGCCGGGGGACAACACGCCCGTCAAGTAGGGCTCAGCGGGCAGCCGCCGTCCGACTGACCTCGCCCGCGGACTCCTCGCCCAGGGCCACCCGGACCAGCGCCGAGGCGAGCCGGCCGAAGTCCGCCTCGCCGACCAGCCCGGCCAGGCCCCGTGGGTTCGCCGGCAGCCCGAGTCGTTTCGCCCCGGTCAGTGCCCGCCGGTCGGCGTACGGGCGCACGTCCGGCCAGACCGTCTGCGCCTCACGCAGGAAGATGTCCGCCCCGGTCGGGCCGATGCCGGGGAACTCGGTGAGCAGCCGGCGCAGCACGGTCGGCTGCTCGTCCGCCTCTCGGTGCAGCCGGCGTAGGTCACCGTGCCAGCGGTCCAGGCAGAGCCGGGCCCCGGTGCCGAGCATCGTGGCGGTCCGCTCGTCGTAGCGGCGGTAGTGCCCGCGCCCCAGTGCGTCGACCCGTTCCTGCCAGCTCGCCGCCTCCATCGCCTGCGGGGTGCGCCAGCCGGCGGCGAAGATCTCCCGAGCGGCGGCGAGCGCGACCTGCGCCCGGATCCGGGTGCTCAGCAGGGTGGTCAGCACCAGCAGTTGGTAGAGCGGCCCCGGCCGGTCGGTCAGCCGGATACCGGCCTCCTCGGCGTAGGTGCGCCCCTGCCGGTCCAGCAGCATCCGCGCCGTCCGTCGTTCGTCTCCCATCGCCGTGCAGTACCCGTCCTGCGGCGGATCAGCCGGGCCGGCGCGGGTCGAATGTGCGGGACGGCGGCGGGTAAGCCGACCACGGACGCGGTCGACCGCCGCGCCGGTCCACCCGGAAGGAGACACCCGTGACGAACGTGCAGCAGCCCGAGATGCGCCGCAACGGGAACAACCCGACCGTCCAGGACAGCAAGGGTCCGGGCGCGGCGGGTCACCCCGCCAACCGAGGCTCGTCGCGGGGCGACCGGGGTCGCCCGGTGCCGCGCGGTCAGGCGTCACCGTACGGTCCGGGCGGTGCCACCGCCGAGGATGACAGCGAGTCGCGGGGCTAAGTGCACCGCGCGGAGGGCGGTCGCAGCCGGTTCCAGGTGGCTGCGGCCGCCATTCCGTACGCCAGGTGCGGCACGATGTCGGCAACCCAGTCGGATCGGCGCCAGGTGCGAGGGTCGGTGACGCCGAGCGCCGTCATCATCCCGTCGGAGGCCGCCATCACCGTCCCGCCGAGCACGCCGGTCGCGGCGGGCAACGGCGCCCGGCGGCCGCCGGCGAGCGCGCCGAACACGGCGCCCACGGCGACACCGAGGCCGTACCCGAGGACGGGCCCGAGGCCCGAGCGGCGGTTGGCCGCCCGGTCCTCGGGACCCAGGTCCACGTGTGCCACTCCGGCCAGCCGGCCGGCCACCTCCGTCGGGGTGCCGCTGGCCGGTCGCGCTCGCAGGACGATGTCCAGATAGCTGACGACGTTCAACGCGGCGCTGCCGACCGCGCCGGCGATCGCCCCGTTGACCAGGCCGGGCGCCCTCACTTCGGGTCGCCCGGCTCGCGCTCACCCTTGGGGCCGAAGGTCCGTTCCCCACGGACCACGCCGCGTTGGCCGCGATCCTCCTGCAGGATCCGGTTGGCGACCTGGTTGGCCTCCTGGTCCGCCGCCCGTCCCGACTGCTCGATCAGGTCGCGCAGGCGCGCGCGTTCCTTGTCGTACGCGTTGCTTCCCGGCCGTGGTCCTGGCATCGCCGCCTCCTCGGTCGCTGTCACCCGCGTTCCGTACCCGCGCCGTCTACCCGTCTGCCGGCGGGTCAACCGCTCACTCCGGGGTACGCACCAGGGCCACCGGACAGGCGCTGTGGTGCAGCACCGCGTGGCTCACCGAGCCGAGCAGCAGCCCGGCCAGTTCGCCGTGCCCCCGGCCGCCGACCACCACCAGCACCGCCCGGCGGGAGGCGGCGGTGAGCGCGGCGACCGCCCGCTCGCGGACCACCTCGTGGGTGACCGGCAGGTCCGGGTAGCGCTCGTGGATGCCGGCGAGGGACTCGGTGAGCAGCCGGCCCTCCTCGCCGCGCAGTTGGGACTCCTCGTAGACCAGCGGCTGCATGTCGCCGGGGCCGGCGGAGCCGGGGTGGCGGTAGGCGTGCACGGCGTGCAGCGCGGCGCCCCGGACGTCGGCCTGCTCCACGGCGAACTCCACGGCCGCCCGGGACGCTGGCGAGCCGTCCACCCCGACGACTACCGGGCCGTCGGGGTGTTCCTCGCCGCGGGCCACCAGCACCGGGCAGTCCGCGTACGTGGCGACCTGCACGGCCGCCGAACCGATCACCAGCGCGCCGAACCCGCCCAGCCCGCGGTCGCCGAGCACGATCATCGCGGCGGTGGGGGTCTCGCCGAGCAGCACCGCGGACGCCTCACCGTCGATGATCTCGCCGGTCACCCGGAGTCCCGGTACGGTCGCCTCGGCCTCGGCGACCGCCTGCTCGACCAGGTGCTCCGCCTGGTGGCGCAGCCCGCCACCGGGCGGGCCGCCGGTGAGCGGGCCCCCGGGAACCCGTAGCAGCGGCCAGATGAACGCGTGCACCACCCGCAGCGGCCGGTGGCGGCGGGCCGCCTCCGCCGCTGCGAGCCGGACGGCGCGCAGCGCCGGCTCGGAGCCGTCCACGCCCACCACGATCGCCGCGCCGCTCGCCGAGTTCACCGCTGTGCACCTCCTGCCCGCGGCCAGTATCCCGGCCCGCGGACTGTCGCCGGGGCGATACCGCCACGGCGGCCACCCCGCTACGCTGTCGCCCACCCGCTGGAAGGGAGCCACCGTCGATGGCCGAGCCGGAGCAGCCGAGCACCGCCCGCATGATCGACTTCTGGTTGGGCGGCGAGCACCATTTCCCGGTGGACGTGGCGGCGGCCCGCGCCTTCGAGGAGGCGTACGGGCCGTGCGCGGCGATTTTCCGGGACCTGCGGGCCTTCCTCGGCCGGGCCGTCGGCGCCGTCGCCGAGGCCGGCATCGACAGCTTCCTCGTCTTCGGGGCCGGCCTGCCCACCCGGGGCAACGTGCACGAGGTGGCCACCTCCGCCACGGTGCTCTACACCGACGTCGACCCGGTCACCATCCGGCTCGGGCAGCGGATCCTGGCCGGCAGCGACCGCGCGGGCTACGGCTACGGCGACGCCACCGACATCGGCACCGTCGACCCGGCCCAGCTGCACCGTTTCGCGCCCGGGTGGGGGAGGCGGCCGGTCGGCGTAGTCTTCCTCGGCCTGGCCGCCTTCCTTGACGACGAGACCCTCGCCCGGACCCTTGACGAGCTCTACGACGCGGCCGCCCCGGGCACCTTCCTGGCGTTCGACTTCGACAGCGAGGAGCTGGCCGGGTACCCGCAGGCCCTGGCGATGATGGGGCCGCACTTCCGGATGCGGGCGCCGGCGTCGTTCGCCCCGCTGCTGGGCAGGTGGGTGCCGACGGCCGAGGGCATCGTGCCGGTGGCCCGGTGGCGGCCCCGGGGCGAGCCGGTCGCGGTGCCGGACGCGTTCCACGGCGGGTTGGCCGGCAAGCCCGCCGACTGACGGGGCCGGTGCGACGCCTGGCCCCGTCTCCGGTCCCGCGGGAACCTGCCCCACTAGTGTCCTAGGATGCCCTACGGGTGGTGACGCACCGCACACCGGAAACTCCGCAACCACCCGAGCGCGACCCTCGGGAACCGATTCATGAGCCCGATATAGTGGCAACTCGCCGGCCCACGATCACCACGTCAAGGACGGCAGCAGGGGAGGTCCCAGCCGGGGCCGCCGAGGCGCCGGCGTTGGTCGGCCCGTCAGCGCGCACGTCCCGCCGAGGCGGCGTCCGGTTCGTGCTGCGGAGGGAGGTTCGGTGTCGCGTCGGCCCGCTCGGTCAGAGCATTCGCAGGGCACGGGCGGCATCGCCGTCAGTGATCGGGTGCTGACCCTGCCGAACCTGATCAGCTTCGTCCGACTGCTCGGCGTACCGCTGTTCCTCTACCTGTTCCTGGTGGCGGAGGCGGATGTGGCGGCCATCGTGGTGCTGGCCGTCGGCGGCACCAGCGACTGGGTGGACGGCTGGATCGCCCGGCGACTCCGCCAGGTCAGCCGCCTCGGCGAGCTGCTCGACCCGTTCGCCGACCGGCTCTACATCCTCGCCACCCTGCTCGCGTTCACGGCGCGCGAGGTGGTGCCATGGCAGTTCACCGCCGCGCTGCTGGCCCGGGAGCTGCTGCTGCTCGGCTCGCTGGCGGTGTTGCGCCGGCACGGGTACGGCCCACCGCCGGTGCACTACGTGGGCAAGACGGCCACCTTCCTGCTGCTCGCGGCCTTCCCGATTCTGCTGCTGGGGGCCGCCTCGGCGGCGGTGGCCACCGCCGCCGGGGCGATCGGCTGGGGGCTCGCCTGGTGGGGGCTGGTGCTCTACTGGGTGGCCGGCGCGATGTACGTGGTGCAGGCGGCGCGGCTGGTCCGTTCCGTGCGGGCCCGTTCCGGGGGAGCCCCGGCATGAGCGCGCCGCCGGACTCCGGTGGGCGCAGCGCCCGGGGATACGCGCCGGATTTCCTCACCGAGCTGTTCCGCAATCCGCTGGACCCGGGTTACGCCGATGCGGCGGCCCGGCGCCGGGAGTCGCCGGCCCCGCCGCGGTGGCGGGGTACGTCCGGGCGGGCGGTCAGCATCGTGGTGATCGCGGTGGTCGGGTTCCTGTTCGCGGTGGCCTACCGGGAGACGGTGGCGGAGGAGCCGAGCCGCGATCAGGCCCGGGCCGGCCTGATCGCGCAGATCAAGCAGCGGGAGAGCGAGACCGACCAGATGACCGTCCGGGCGGACCGGCTGCGCGAGGAGGTGGGCCGGCAGCGCGACGCCGCGCTGAGCGGTTCGCAGGCGGCCCGGTTGCGCAACCTGGAGGCGGGGACCGGTCTGGGCCGGGTGCGGGGCGACGGGGTGGTGGTGCGCCTGACCGACGCGCATCCGAAGGACGGCGACGCGGTGTCCGGTGACTCGGACGCGGGTCCGTCGCGGGTGATCTACACCGACCTGCAGAAGGTGGCCAACGACCTGTGGGCCTCGGGGGCGGAGGCGGTGGCGATCAACGGTCAGCGGCTGACGGCGACGTCGACGATCCGTTCGGCGGGTGCGGCGATCCTGGTGGACTTCCGGCCGGTGACGAGCCCGTACGAGGTGACGGCGATCGGGCCGGGCTCGATGCGGGACAAGTTCGACGAAAGTCGAGCGGCCTACCTGATGCGGCGGGTGGCGAAGGACACCGGCCTGTCCTTCCAGGTGCGGGACGCGGAGGACCTCACCCTGCCGGCCGCGCCGGAGCCGCGGCTACGCTACGCGGAGCCTTCGGTCAGTCCGAGCCCGTCACCGTCGGGGTCGGCCACCGACCGTAAGTCCAGTCCCGGGCCGTCCGGTTCGGGTACGTCTCCCCGCCCCTCCGGAGGTGTCCGATGATCGCGGTGCTGGCGCTGCTCGCCGGTGTGGTTCTCGGGATCTACCTGGACCCGACCGTGCCCGCCGCGTTGCAGCCGTATCTGCCGATCGCGGTGGTGGCCGCGCTCGACGCGGTGTTCGGTGGAGTGCGGGCGAAGCTGGACCGGATCTTCGACGACAAGCAGTTCGTGGTGTCGTTCATCTCGAACGTGCTGGTGGCGGGTCTGATTGTGTACCTGGGTGACCAGCTGGGGGTTGGTGGTCAGCTCTCCACCGGTGTGGTGGTCGTGCTGGGGGTGCGGATCTTCGGCAACGTGGCGGCGATTAGGCGCCACCTGTTCCGGGCGTAGTTTGTGGCGATGAGCGACGAGCAGCGGGACACCGGGACGGGATGGCCGGAGCCGGCGGATCCGGGCCGTCCGTCGGGGCCGGCGGGTGAGCCGGATCCTCGGCCGGACGCGCCGGATCCGGACGAGTTGAGTCCGCTGGTGCCGCCGCCGGAGGCGCCGGAGCGGCAGGAGCGGCAGGAGCCGCCGGCGTCCCCGCCGGAGGAGTCGGCCGCGACCCCGCGGGCCGAGGCCGATCCGGAGCCGGTCAAGGCGGTGCCGGCCGGTCGGCGGTGGAGTTCGGCGGGCGTCATGATCGCGGTGTTGTTGGCGTTGCTCGGGTTCACCCTGGTGGTGCAGTTCAAGACGACGTCGACGGATCCGACGCTGGCGGCGACCCGGCAGGAGGACCTGGTCCGGATCTTCTCGGATCTGGATTCTCGGGAGAAGCGCCTGCAGCAGGACATCGAGGCGTTGGAGGAGAGCCAGCGGCAGCTGCGCTCGGGTGAGCAGGGCCGGCAGGCGGCGCTGGACGAGGCGCGGCGGCGGGCGGACGAGCTGGGGATCCTGGCGGGGACGTTGCCGGCGCGGGGTCCGGGGCTGGAAGTGCGGTTCGAGCCCGGGGTGGGCAAGCCGATTCGGGCGGACCGGATCCTGGACGCGGTGCAGGAGTTGCGGGGCGCGGGCGCGGAGGCGATGCAGATCTCCGGCAGCGCCGGGTCGCCGGTGCGGATCATCGCGTCGACGTACTTCCTGGACGGGCAGGGCGGGTCGTTGGTGGTGGACGGGCGGTCGTTGTCGGGTCCGTTCACGATCACGGTGATCGGTGATCCGGCGACGATGCGCACCGCGTTGAAGATTCCCGGTGGGGTGGCCGCATCGGTCGCGGGTGACGGCGGTAACGTGACGGACGATGAGCGTGAGGTTGCCGAGGTTTCGGCGCTGCACGCACCGATGAAGCTGGAACACGCCCGTCCGGTCTCCTGACCGGCGCGGCCGCACCGGATCGCCTCCGGTGCACCGATGGATAAAGGACGCGTCTGGTGATTCCTGAGGATCTGCGTTACACCGCCGAGCACGAGTGGGTGGTCGGCGCCGACGGCGGCACGCTCCGGGTCGGCATCACCCACTTCGCGCAGGACGCGTTGGGTGACATCGTGTTCGTCCAGTTGCCCGACGAGGGCGCGGTGGTCGCGGCCGGTGAGCCGTTGGGTGAGATCGAGTCGACCAAGAGCGTGTCGGAGATCTACGCCCCGGTGAGCGGGACGGTGGCGGCGCGGAACGAGTCGCTGGGTGACGCGCCCGAGGTGATCAACACGGACCCGTACGGTGCGGGTTGGCTGTTGGAGATCACGCCGGATGATCCGTCGGTGTTGGACGGGTTGCTGACCGCTGGTGCGTACCGCGAGCTCACTGAGAGCTGAGTGTTGCCTGGCCGGGCGCGTAATGTTCTCCGCGCGTCCGGTTGCCCTGCATTTCGGCGCTGGCTAGGCTCGCCCAGTCGACCGAGAACCCAATAGTTGAGCGTTGTGTAATTGCCTTCCCGGGCACGGGGAGCCAGCCGCCGGGTGTGCGACTGCCCGGCGGCCAGACCCGCCATTACCCCGACGCTGACCGAACAGATCCGTGAGGTGGTCCCATGACGCGCCCAGGCGACGAGTTCCCCCCGCTCGACGTCACTTCGACGCTCAATCTCGGTTCGTTGGACGAAGTGCTGGAGGGGCCGGACACCGATGTGGTGCCGAGCCGCATGTCCGGCTCGTTGCCGCCGGGAATGGCGCTGCTGGTGGTTCGTCGTGGCCCGAACGCGGGTGCCCGGTTCCTGCTGGATCATGACGTGACCACGAGTGGGCGGCACCCGGACAGTGACATCTTCCTCGACGACGTGACGGTGTCGCGGCGGCACGCGGAGTTCCACCGGGACGGTGGCACGTTCACGGTGCGGGACGTGGGCAGCCTGAACGGCACGTACGTGAATCGGGAGCGGGTCGAGGCGGCCACGTTGAGCAATGGTGACGAGGTGCAGATCGGTAAGTTCCGGGTGGTGTTCATCGCCGGTCCGCGCCCGGAGGAGGAGGCCGGCCGGGGGTGAACGAGCCTGCGGCTTCCACGCCGCCCGGGGTGTCCCGTGCGCATCCGCTGATGAGCATCGGCGAGGTGCTGGGGCAGTTGCGGGTGGAGTTCCCGGACGTCACCATTTCGAAGTTGCGGTTCCTCGAGGCCGAGGGTCTGGTGGAGCCGCAGCGGACGGCGGCGGGTTACCGGAAGTACAGCTGGGACGATGTGGCCCGGCTGCGGTTCGTGTTGACCACGCAACGGGATCAGTATCTGCCGTTGCGGGTGATCCGTGACCAGTTGGCCGAGTGGGACGCCGGTGGTGACGGGCCGGGTCGGCAGCGGCCGACGTTGGTGGCGGTGGGTCCCGGTGGTGAGGTGCCGGGCCGTGCGGTGGAGGAGCCCGAGTCGTCGCAGGTGCGGCTCGGGCGGGTTGACCTGGTGGCGCGCAGCGGTGTCGACGAGTCGACGTTGGGCGAGTTGGAGCGACTGGGTGTCCTGGTGTCGGATCCGCCGGGTTGGTACGACGCGGATGCGTTGATCATCGCGCGGGCGGTGGCGGGTCTGGCGGCGTACGGGTTGGAGCCGCGGCACCTGCGGGCGTACCGGTCGGCGGCGGATCGTGAGGTCGGTCTGTTCGCGCAGTTGGTGGCGCCGTTGGCGCGGCAGAGTGATCCGGCGGCGCGGGCGCGGGCGGCGGAGACGGCGCGGGAGTTGATGGCGTTGTCGCAGCAGCTGCATGCGGCATTGGTGCGGGTGGGGTTGCGTTCGACGTTGGGTCGGTGAGCCGGTCGTCGAGGTGTTGTGCGGAAAGATCTGCCCCGGGAAGCGTGTCGTAGGCTTGCCGGGGTAACCCCTTTCTGGCGCGGGGCGTGGTGCTGGTGCGCATGGGACGACCGTGTCGCGGTCCGTGTACCGTGCAGGGAAGGGCGCGGTGCGTAGGTGACGACGACACGGAGGCGGCGGTGCGCGAGCTGAGCGTGGTCGGAGTTCGGGTGGAGCTGCCCAGCAACCAGCCGATCGTCCTGCTCAGGGAGGTCGAGGGGGACCGCTATCTGCCGATCTGGATCGGCGCGGTGGAAGCGACGGCGATCGCCTACGAGCAGCAGGGGGTCAAGCCGGCCCGGCCGTTGACGCATGATCTGTTGCGGGACGTGTTGGCGGCGTTGAAGGCGCCGTTGCGGGCGGTGGAGATCATCGAGTTGAAGGAGAACGTCTTCTACGCCGATCTGCTGATCGGGGACGGCGTGCGGGTGTCGGCCCGGCCGAGCGATTCGATCGCGTTGGCGTTGCGGGTGGGTGCTCCGATTCGTTGTGCCGAGCAGGTCCTCAGCGAGGCGGGGATCGTGATCCCCGACGAGCAGGAGGACGAGGTGGAGAAGTTCCGCGAGTTCCTGGAGCAGGTGCGTCCGGAGGATTTCGCCGGCTGAGGGTCGAGCCCCGGCCATCTTCTTGTCGGGCCGTCACGCTCCGTGACGGCCCGAGTGTGTGCGGTGGTGTGCTGTTGTCGCTGCGCGGCGTGTCGCGACCGTTCCTTCCTGGTAACCCCTGGACGCGGCGATAGGGTTGCCGTGTCGAGGGGTGCACGTCCCGGAAAGGACGTGTCACCGCACTGACGGGGAGGTTGTCGGGATGCACGAGCCGCGGGATCCTGAGCCAGCTGTGGAGCGGGGCGAGCCGGTTGTGGCGTCGTCGCTGGTGGGTACTGACGGTGACGGTTCGGTGGGTTACCGGGGTGTGACAGCCTGCCACGCGGTGGGGATCAGCTATCGGCAGTTGGACTACTGGGCGCGGACGGCGCTGGTGGTGCCGAGCGTGCGGGACGCCTCGGGGTCGGGGACGCAGCGGTTGTACTCGTTCCGCGACCTGGTGGTGTTGAAGGTCGTGAAGCGGTTGTTGGACGCCGGGGTGTCGCTGCAGAACATCCGTAAGGCGATCGAGGCGTTGCGGTCGCGTGGGGTGGCGGACCTGGCAAGGATCACGCTGATCTCGGACGGGACGACGGTGTACGAGTGCCGGTCGCCCGAGGAGGTGGTCGACCTGTTGCAGGGCGGCCAGGGCGTGTTCGGCATCGCGATCGGTGGGGCGTTCAAGGAGATCCAGGGGTCGTTGTCGCATCTGCCGGCGGAGCCGGCGACGCCGGGTGGCGGGGAGTCCGCGGAGCCGGTGTCGGATGTGGTGGGCGACGAGTTGGCGGCACGTCGGGCGCGTCGTCGGGCGGGCTGAGTCGGTTCCGGTGGGTGGTGCCGCGGCCGGTCGCGGTACGCGGCGTTTCCTGCTGAGCGAAAGCCGGGTCAGGGTATCGATCCTGATCGTCCGGTGCGTGGTGGCTGCCTGCGTTGTCAGGTAAGGGCGTGCGGCGGCACGTGTCCGTTGTGCACATTGCTGGCCTGAGTCGTCTTGTTGACAGTTGGGGTGTTCCCAGGAATCCTGTCCAGGGTGATCACCACGGACACCGTTTCGTTACTGTGAGTGACGATCGGTGGGGTGGCGCCTGAGCTGATGTGCGGGGGACGGCGCGAAGGTCGCGCCGGAACCTTGCCAGAGGATGGGAAAACGAGCCGAAGTGCACATTGACCACCATGTCGGCCTCCAATCCGTACGGGCCGGCAGTGCTGTCGCCGATCATGCCGGGGCCACCTGCCCGGTGACGGGTGTTCCGGCCGGACGCGAGCCGATGACCGCGAGCGTCGCCGTGGAGGACGTGGCCGCGGAGGCGGCGGAGTTCCTGGAGCTGCACCACGGTGAGCGACGGCTGCCGGGGCTGGCGGCGCGGTTGGCGGAGGTCCGCGAGGAGATCGCGTTGACGGGGTCGTACCGGCACACCCGCGACGAGCTGGCGTACGGGGCGAAGGTGGCGTGGCGGCACTCGGCGCGCTGTGTGGGGCGGATCCGGTGGGCGGGGTTGAGGGTCCGCGACCGGCGGCACGTGACGACGACGGCGGGGATCGCGCAGGAGTTGTCGGCGCATCTGGCGGCCGGGGACAACGGTGGGCGGATCCAGTCGGTGGTCACGGTGTTCGCGCCGGACCGGCCGGGGGTGGGGCCGCGGGCGCGGATCTGGAACGACCAGTTGATTCGCTACTGCGGGCACCGGCGCGACGACGGCTCGGTGCTGGGCGACCCGGCGCAGGTGGGGATGACGGAGGCGGCGAGGCGGTTGGGGTGGCGGCCGCCGCCGGTGCCGGGGCGGTTCGACCTGCTGCCGTGGGTGATCGAGACGGCGCGGGAGGAGCCGATGGTCGTGGACGTGCCGCGGGAGCTGGTCCGGGAGGTGGCGTTGTCGCATCCGGAGCATCCGTGGTTCGCGGATCTGATGTTGCGTTGGCACGCTTTGCCGGTGATCAGCAACATGCGGTTGCGTATCGGTGGGGTGGACTACAGCTGCGCCCCGTTCAACGGCCACTACCTGGGTGACGAGATCGGTACCCGGAACATGGGCGACCGGGAGCGGTACGACCAGCTGCGGGTGGTGGCGGCGGGGTTGGGGTTGGACACCAGCCGGGAGGACACCCTGTGGCGGGAGCACGCGGTGCTGGTGATCAATCAGGCGGTGCTGCACTCGTTCAAGCTGGCGGGAGTGCGGGTGTCGGATCCGCACACCGAGTCGGAGCTGTTCATGAAGTTCTGCGCGCAGGAGGAGCGGGCGGGGCGGCCGGTGCATGGTGACTGGTCGTGGCTCAACGGCAGTGTCGGGTGGGCGGCGTTGCACGCGGTGCACCACCGCTACTACGACACCCGGGTGCCGAACTCGAACATCTGGCCGACGGAGCGGGTGTACGACCCGAGTGGCGTGGTGAAGACGACGCTGCGGGAGCTTCAGGACACGGCCTGCGCGCAGGAGGGCTGACGGACATGGACAAGGTGGCGTTGCGCCAGAGTTGGACGCAGGTCTCGGCCGCCGGCGAGGAGGCGGCGAAGTACTTCTACGCGACGCTGTTCGTGGTGGCGCCGGAGGCGCGGTCGATGTTCCCGACGAACATGCAGTACCAGGAGGACAAGCTCCTCCAGGCGTTGGGGCACATCATCACCAACCTGGACCACACGGGCGCGTTGACGGCGTTCGCGCAGCGGTTGGGCGCCGACCACCGGCGGTTCCACGGCCAGGACCAGCGGGGCAACCCGGTGATCCTGGGGGAGCGGCACTACATCTGGGTGGGGCAGGCGCTGCTGGCGACGCTGGAGCGGTTCCTCGGGCCGTTGTGGACGCCGGCGTTGAAGGCGGAGTGGGCGGCGGCGTACGAGCTGGTGGCGAAGCTGATGCTTACCGGGGCGGCGGAGGCGGAGCGGACATCGCCGCCGTACTGGGAGGCGGAGGTGCTGGGCGTGGAGCGGTGCCGCTCGGACATCGCGGTGTTCACGGTGCGCCCGAACTACCTGTGCAACTACCTGCCGGGGCAGTCGCTGCCGGTGCAGGTACCGCAGTTGCGGACGTGGCGGTACCTGTCGCCGGCGAACGCGCCGCGGGCGGACGGGACGATCGAGTTCCACGTGCGGGCGGCGGGGCGGTTTTCCACCCATCTGGTGCGTAAGCTGCGCACGGGGGACCGGCTGCTGCTGGGGCATCCGACGGGTACGGCGTTGTCGTCGTACGACAGGTCGCCGCACCTGCCGCTGCTGCTGATCGCCGGGGGCACCGGTCTGGCGCCGCTGCGGGCGGTGGTGGAGGCGTTGCAGCAGGGCTCCGGCCGGCGTACGACGTTGGTGGTAGGGGGTCGCACCCCGGACGACCTGTACGACGACAAGGCGTTGGCGCAGTTGGCGTCGGTGCCCCCGGCGGGGGCGTGGCAGGACGGCGGCTCGGGCTGGTTGCGGTACGTGCCGACGGTGGAGATCGGGTGGAGCTGGCAGGGGGCGATCGGCAAGGCTGCCGACACGGCGGTGCGGTTGGGTCCGTGGGCTGACACGGAGGTGCTGGTCTGTGGGAGCCCGGAGATGACCCGGGACACGATCACGATTCTGGCGAGGTCGGGTGTGCAGCCCGAGCAGATCCTGACCGAGAGTTACGATCACTCCCTCTATCCGCCCCTCGCCGCCGGCGCCGCTGCCCCGCGCGACTTCAGCTGGACAGGTGCCCGATGAGCATCGACCACTCCGACCGTCTCGCCATGTCCGCCCTGCCCGAGCAGGGGGAGCTGGGTCGCCAGCTGTCCATGCTGGAGGCGCGCCGCTTCCGGGGCAGCCACTGGTTGTCCGCCGACGAGGTCACCGTGGTGATCCGCACCGCGGATGACCGGATCGCGTTGCTGGGCAACGAGTTGGAGCGGCAACGGCGGGAGAACCACGGGCTGCTCAGCCAGGTGGAGATGCTGCGGCACGGGACGCTGCCGAGCACCGCCCCGCAGGGCCCGGATCCGATGGTGGTGGAGTTGGCGATGCGGGCGCAGGACGAGGCGAACCGCACGATCGGTGAGGCCAGCGCCGAGGGGGCGGAGATCATCGCCGACGCGCGCCGGCAGGCCGACGAGATCCTCGCCGAGGCGCACCGGCGCGCCGGTGACCTGAGCACGTTGGGTCCGGCCCTGCCGGCGGGCGGGCCGTCGCCGGAGGTGCAGCGCAGGCTGGAGGAGCTGGAGGGGCGGCACGCCGCGGCGCTGGCGGCGGTGGCGACCGCGCAGCAGCAGTTGGACCGGTGGCAGGCGCACCTGTCGGCGCAGTCGGAGCAGTTGCGGGCGGACGCGGCGGCGGCGGGCGGGACGAGCGCGCAGCTGCGGGCCGTGCTCGGCGGCTAGGCCCAGCGCCCGGACGACGGGGCGGCCTGCGGCCAGGTGGCCGCAGGCCCCGCCTGTGACTGTGAGGGACTTCCCGCCGGGCGGTCACCGGCCCGGCCTGAACCGCGCCGGCGGGATCAGGCCAGCAGGTCCCTCCGGACCGCGGGTCAGCGGGTGTCCACGGCGGCGACGGCGTCGGAGATCGGGGCCTGTCCGTCGACGAGTTCGAGGACGCGGCCGGCGGTGCCCGGGTGGTAGAGCAGCGCGACGAGGACCCGGGCGACGTCGGTGCGGGTGACCGAGCCGCGCGGTGCGCGCCGGTCGAGGTGGATGCGGCCGGTGGGTTCGTCGTCGGTGAGCCGGCCGGGTCGCAGCACGGTCCAGTTCAGGTCGCGGCGGGTCAGGTCGTCCTCGGCGGCCTTCTTGGCGCGCAGGTACGCCGCCCACACCTCGTCGGTGCCGGCGGCCGGCGGGTCCTCCACACCCATCGAGGAGACGAGCAGGTAGCGACGGACGTCGGCGGCCTGGGCGGCGTCGGCGAGCAGCACGGCGGCGGCCCGGTCGACGGTGTCCTTGCGGGTGGCGCCGCTGCCGGGGCCGGCGCCGGCAGCGAATACCACGGCGTCGGCGCCGGTGAGGTGGCCGGCGATCTCGTCGACGCCGGCGTGTTCCAGATCCACCAGGACGGGGTGGGCGCCGGCGGCGCGCAGGGCGGCGGCGTGGTCGGGGTTGCGGATCAGGCCGACGGCGGTGTCGCCGCGGCCGGCGAGTTCCCGTTCCAGCAATTGGGCGATCTTGCCGTGGCCTCCGGCGATGACGACGCGCATATCCGTCAACCTAGTGGGCGCGGGCTGTCCGGTGGGCGGCGTTGGCGACGAGGGTCACCGCGTGCCGGTCGCCGCCGGGGATGGCGTTGAGGCAGCATGGACGGGTGACCGAGACGATCGACGCGTTGGCCGGCCTGGTCGCCGGTGGTGGTGTCGTGGTGCTGAGCGGGGCGGGGCTGTCCACCGAGTCGGGCATCCCGGATTATCGGGGGCCGAGCGGCGCGGCCCGCCGGCACAGCCCGATGACCTATCAGACGTTCATCCGGGACCCGATGGCGCGCCGCCGGTACTGGGCGCGCAGCCACCTGGGGTGGCGGATGATCGCCCGGGCGGCGCCGAACGACGGGCACCGGGCGGTGGCCCGGTTGCAGGACGCCGGGCTGGTCGACGGGGTGATCACCCAGAACGTCGACGGCCTGCACACGGTGGCGGGCAGCGTGGGGGTGGTGGAGCTGCACGGGCGCCTGGCCGAGGTGGTGTGCCTGGACTGCGGCAATCGCACCTCCCGGGAGGAGTTGGACCGGCGGTTGCGGGAGACGAACCCGGGGTTCGACGCGGCGGTCGGGGCGGTCAACCCGGACGGTGACGTGGAGCTCGCCGACGAGCAGGTGGCCGGGTTCCGCACCGTCGACTGCACGTTCTGCGGCACGGGGATGCTGAAACCGGACGTGGTGTTCTTCGGCGAGACGGTGCCGGCGCAGCGGGTGTCGCGCTGTTTCGCGATGGTGGGCGCCGCGCGGCTGCTGCTGGTGCTCGGCTCGTCGTTGACGGTGATGTCGGGGCGGCGGTTCGTGCTGCGGGCGGCGAAGCTGGGCATCCCGGTGGGGATCGCGAACCAGGGCCCGACCCGGGGGGACGGGTATGCGGCGTTGACCGTCGACGTGCCGCTGGGGCGGCTGCTGCCCGCGCTGGCCGCCCGGGTCATCGACGCGCCGTCGGCCGTGGTGCCGGCGGCCGGGCCGGGCGGCGCGGTGCCGGCGGCGGTCGCACCGGCACCGCGCTGACCTGCGCGGCGTTAGGGCGGGTGACGACGAACGGACCCGGGTCCTCCGGGACGGTGACACCTCCCAGCTGCCGACGATGCTGCCTCCGGGGGGTACGACAGCTGCCGGAAACGGCGACGCTGGTAGCGTTGACCATGCCGGTACCACCCACGCGGGAGAGACCGCCCAGCAGCACCCGGGCGGCGCCGAAGGGGCATATCCTCCCCGGAACCTCTCAGGCAAAAGGACCGCGGGGGCAGGCACTGTGGAGCGCCTTCGGGTGCGACTCAGGGGGAGGCCGACCTGTCGACCTCGCCCCGCAGGAGCGCAGCGCATGAGTGTAGAGAAGTTCGCCGACCGGCACATCGGCCCCGACCCGGGTGACGAGCGGCGGATGTTGGAGGCCGTCGGCTACGGCTCGATCGACGAGTTGATGGACGCGGCGATCCCCGAGGTGATCCGGTGGCACGGCACCCTGGACCTGCCGGAGCCGGCCAGCGAGCGGGAGGCGATCGCCGAGCTGCGGGCCCTGGCCGCCCGTAACACCGTCGCCGTGTCGATGATCGGCCTGGGCTACCACGGCACGCACACCCCGGCGGTGATCCGCCGCAACGTGCTGGAGGACCCGGCCTGGTATACGGCGTACACGCCGTATCAGCCGGAGATCAGCCAGGGCCGGCTGGAGGCGCTGCTGAACTTCCAGACCATGGTCACCGACCTGACCGGGCTGGCCACCGCGAACGCCTCGATGCTCGACGAGGGCACCGCTGCGGCCGAGGCGATGACCCTGGCCCGCCGCGCGTCGAAGACCAAGAGCCCGGTGTACGTCGTCGACGCGGACACCCTGCCGCAGACGATCGCGGTGATCGCCAGCCGGGCCGAGCCGCTGGGGATCGAGGTGCGGGTGCTCGACGTCGAGCGTGACGAGCTGCCGGGCGAGTTCTTCGGCCTGCACCTGCAGTACCCGGGGGCGTCCGGGGCGGTCCGCGACCACGCCGCTCTGGTGGCGGCGGCGCACGCGGTGGGGGCGCTGGTGACCGTCGCGGCGGACCTGCTGGCGCTGACCCTGCTGCGCCCGCCGGGGGAGATCGGCGTCGACATCGCCGCCGGCACCACCCAACGGTTCGGGGTGCCGATGGGCTTCGGCGGGCCGCACGCCGGCTACCTTGCCGTCCGGTCGGGCCTGGAGCGGATGCTGCCGGGCCGGCTGGTCGGGGTGTCCCGGGACGCCGACGGCGACCCGGCGTACCGGCTGGCGTTGCAGACCCGCGAGCAGCACATCCGGCGGGAGAAGGCGACCAGCAACATCTGCACCGCGCAGGTGCTGCTGGCGGTGATGGCCGGCATGTACGCCGTGTACCACGGTCCGGACGGGCTGCGGGCGATCGCCGGGCGTACCCATCACATGGCGGCGCGGCTCGCGGCGGGGTTGCGCGCCGGTGGGGTGCCGGTCGCGGACGTTGCGTTCTTCGACACGGTGACCGCGACGGTGCCGGGCCGGGCGGCGCAGGTGGTGGCGGCGGCGGCCGAGCGGCGGGTGAACCTGCGGCTGGTCGACGCCGACCGGGTGGGGATCTCCTGCGACGAGACGACCACCTTCGAGCACCTGGCGGCGGTGTGGGCGGCGTTCGGCGTCGACGGGGTCGACGGTGACGGGGCCGGGGCGCTACCGCCGGGGCTGGCGCGTACGTCGGACTTCCTCACCCACCCGGTGTTCCGCACCCACCACTCGGAGACGGCGATGCTGCGCTACCTGCGGCGGCTGTCGGACTTCGACTACGCCCTGGACCGGGGCATGATCCCGCTGGGGTCGTGCACGATGAAGCTGAACGCCACCACCGAGATGGAGGCGATCACCTGGCCGGAGTTCGCGCACGTGCACCCGTTTGCGCCGGCGGAGCAGACCGTCGGGTACCGGGACATGATCGGCCAGCTGGAGTCGTGGCTGGCGGAGGTGACCGGCTACGACGCGGTCAGCGTGCAGCCCAACGCGGGGTCGCAGGGTGAGCTGGCGGGGCTGCTGGCCATCCGGGCGTACCACCGGGACCGCGGTGAGGGGCACCGGGACGTGTGCCTGATCCCGTCGTCGGCGCACGGCACGAACGCGGCCAGCGCGGTGATGGCCGGCATGCGGGTGGTGGTGGTCGGCTGCGACGCCGACGGCAACGTCGACCTGGTCGACCTCGACGCGAAGATCGACAAGCACCGGGACGCCCTCGCGGCGATCATGGTGACGTACCCGTCGACGCACGGGGTGTACGAGACGGGCATCGCGTCGCTGTGCGCGAAGGTGCACGACGCCGGCGGTCAGGTGTACGTGGACGGGGCCAACCTCAACGCCCTGGTCGGGTTCGCCAAGCCGGGGCGGTTCGGGGCGGACGTGTCGCACCTGAACCTGCACAAGACGTTCTGCATCCCGCACGGTGGTGGCGGCCCGGGGGTGGGTCCGGTGGCGGTGCGCGCTCACCTGGCGCCGTTCCTGCCGGGCGACCCGCTGGGCGCGCACACCGACGGCCGGCCGGCGATCTCGGCGGCGCGGTACGGCTCGGCGGGGATCCTGCCGATTCCGTGGGCGTACCTGCGGATGATGGGCGCGGCGGGGCTGACCCGGGCGACCGGGGTGGCGGTGCTGGCGGCGAACTACGTGGCGGCGCGGCTGCGCCACCACTTCCCGGTGCTGTACGTCGGCAACAAGGGCCTGGTGGCGCACGAGTGCATCCTGGACCTGCGGCCGGTGACGAAGGCGACCGGGGTGAGTGTGGACGACGTGGCCAAGCGGCTCATCGACTACGGCTTCCACGCGCCGACGATGTCGTTCCCGGTGGCCGGGACGCTGATGGTGGAGCCGACGGAGAGCGAGGACCTGGCCGAGCTGGATCGGTTCTGCGACGCGATGATCGCCATCCGCGCGGAGATCGACAAGGTGGGTGTCGGGGAGTGGCCGGCGGGGGACAACCCTCTCGCCAACGCCCCGCACACCGCGGCGATGGTCGCCGGGGACTCGTGGCCGCACCCGTACCCGCGGTCGGTGGGGGCGTACCCGGCCGGGGTGGACCGGGCGGGCAAGTACTGGCCGCCGGTGCGGCGGATCGACGGGGCGTACGGGGACCGGAACCTGGTCTGTTCCTGCCCGTCGCCGGAGGCCTTCGAGGAGTGACCCGTACGCTGCGCCGGGGCGGCGTCGTGCCGCCCCGGCCGGTGGGCGCACCTGGGGAGGGCGGTCCCTGGCCGGGGGACTAGCCTGGTGCCGGTTGACCAGCTCTTGTTACGGAGCGTGATTGACTCAGGCGACGAGAGCGTGGCGGGCGGGACCGCGGTGCGGGGCGATGGTGCTGCCGTCGGGGAGCAGTTCGCCGGTGTCCTCGAAGACGATGACACCGTTGCAGAGCAGGCTCCAGCCCTGCTCACGGAAGCAGGCGATGACGCGGGCGGCTTCGCGGTCGGTCGCCTCGGCGGAGGGGCAGGTGGGTTGGTGCTGGCACATCAGGTTTCTCCGGACTGTGGGGGCACTGTGTCATGGTTCACATGACCAGTGACGCACAGTACCAAGCTCAAGCGCGCGGAATCGAGCAGGCATCCGTCATGTTCACCCGAAATCCACTGAACGGATGAGGAAGAATGGGCCAACCGGCGTGGAAGCGCTCCCACGACCACTGATCGACGTACCGGGTGTGCCGCCGTCCTGCCGCAGCGTGCTCGCCGAGCGCGACCGGTACGAGTGGCGCCCGGCCGACGGCGGCGACCCGGCCGCGCTGGCCGAGGAGTTCCTGGCCGGACACGGGCTCGACCTGACCGAGCTGGCCCGGCCCGCCACCCATCGGCCGACCGGTGTCTGCGGCGCCGCCCTCTACGTCTCCGCCGCCGCCGGGGCCCAAATGGTCGGCGCCCCGCCGGGCGCGGCCACCCCGGCACCGGCCCTGCCGGAGCTGGCCGTGGTCGTCTACGGTCACGAACCGTTCCCCACCCCGCCCGCCGGCCCGGCGCGCGGGGCGCGCTGGTGGCTGGGGGACTGGCGGGAGAGCTGGACCGCACGGCAGCACGCCGACGCCGTCACGGCGGTCCGCGCGGCCATCGGCCGCGGCGACGTGTACCAGGTCAACGTCGTCGGGCACGCCGCCGCCCGCTACCTCGGCGACCCGCGGCCGGCCCTGTCCCGCCTCGGCGCGCTGCCCGGCGCCCGCTACGGGGGCACCCTGCACGGCGCCGGCTGGGCGATCGGCTGCGCCTCCCCGGAGACCCTGGTCGAGGTGACCGGCGGCCGGGTGATCACCCGGCCGATCAAGGGCACCCGCCCGGCCACCGCCGCCGGACGGCGCGAACTGCTCGCCTCGGCCAAGGAACGCGCCGAACACGTGATGATCGTCGACCTGGAACGCAACGACCTGGCCCGGGTGGCGCGGACCGGGTCGGTGCGGGTGGACGAACTGTTCGCGGTGCGCCGCTGGTGCGACCTGTGGCAGGCCGAGTCGACGGTCTCCGCGGCGGTGGCCGACGGGCTGGGCCTGGCCGACCTGCTGCGCGCGACCTGCCCCGGCGGGTCGGTTACCGGCGCGCCGAAGCTCGCCGCGCTCGCGCACATCGCCGCTCTGGAACCCGTCGGGCGTGGGGCCGGCATGGGGGCGCTCGGCTGGGTCGGCCCGGGCCGGATCGACCTGGGCCTGACCATCCGTACCGTCGCCGCCGACGCCGACCGGCTGCACGTCTGGGCCGGTGGGGGCATCACCTGGGACAGCGACCCGGACGCCGAGGTCGCCGAGGCGGCGGCCAAGGCCGCCCCGCTGCGCGCCCTGCTCGCCGCCGGCTGACCGGCCGTCTGGGCGTCTGCCGGGGCGGCGCGGAGCCTGCCGTCCGCACCGGGCCCCGCCCCGGTGCGCGGGCTGGTCCGCGCGCTGTGGAGCTGATGACGCAGACGACTCAGGCCCGGCGGCCGGGCCGGTGATCCGTTGACGCCATCAGCGTCGCGGCGGCCCACACGCGGCCGGGTCGCCCCCCGGGCCGCTGCCGGTCGACGGCGGTGACCCCCACCCGGGTGGACGGGCGCCCGTCGGCGAGCAGGTCCCCCGCATCGCGGCCACGGATCAACAGCAGCAGGAGCGGTTCGCCCTCCAACAGCCACGACACCTGGTGGCACAGCGCGGCCGCGTGCCGGCATGGGTGGTCCCAGTCCGGGCAGTCGCACTCCGGCAGCAGCTGCCCGCCGGTGGGCGGCAGGCGCACCCCGGCGGACTCGGCGAGCTCGGCGGGCAGCTGCCCCGCCAGCAGGGCGGCCAGGCGCCCGGAGCGGTCGGCGACGGCGACGGCGAGCCGGTCCCAGTCGGCGTCCGGCAGCGTCTCGACGCGGACCACGGTGCGGTGCGCCCGGTCCGGGTCGCCGTCGTGCACGCTCGCAGCGATCCGGCCGGGGCTGATCGTGATCGGTCCGACGTGCCCCCGCGCGGCCAGGCGTCGGCCCCGGCGCACCGGTTCCGGGTCCAGCGCCGACTCCGCCAGCGCCGCCGCCCACCCGGTGGCCCAGCCCGACCGGGTACGCCGGGCCGGCCCGGCCGGGAACGCGGGGAACCCGCGGGCGGTCACGCCAGCCCTCGCAGGGTGACCAGGTCGGCCAGCTCGGCGTCGCCGAGGGCGGCCAGGGCTGCGGGGCCCGGCGTCGAGCACCGCCTCGGCCAGGTCCCGCTTGCCGGCCAGCAGCGCCGCGATCCGATCCTCGACGGTGCCCTCGGCGATGAGCCGGTGCACCTGCACCGGCCGGATCTGCCCGATCCGGTACGCCCGGTCGGTGGCCTGGTCCTCCACGGCCTGGTCCTCCACGGCCGGGTTCCACCACCGGTCGAAGTGGACCACGTGGTCGGCGCGGGTCAGGTTCAGGCCGGTGCCGGCCGCCCGCAGCGACAGCATGGAACACCAGCGCCCGCCCGTCGGTGAACCGGCGCACCAGCTCCTCCCGACGCGCCACCGGCAGCCCGCCGTGCAGCAGCAACGCCGGTACGCCCCGGTCGTCCAGGTGCCGGCGCAGCAGCCGGGCCATTGCCACGTACTGGGTGAAGACCAGCACCGCGCCGCCGGCGGGCAGGATGCCGTCGAGCAGCTCGTCGAGCAGGTCCAGCTTGCCGGAACAGCCGGCCAGGACCGGCGCTGTCTCCCGCAGGTACTGCGCGGGGTGGTTGCAGATCTGCTTGAGCGCGGTGAGCAGCTTGACCACCAGGCCGCGACGGGCGAACCCGTCGGTCGCGGCGATCACGTCGAGCAGTTCCGCCACGGTCGCCTGGTAGAGGGCGGCCTGTTCGGCGGTCAACGCGACCGGCTGGTCGGTTTCGGTCTTGACGGGCAGCTCGGGGGCGACGCCCGGGTCGCTCTTGCGCCGGCGCAGCAGGAACGGCCGGACCAGGCGGGCCAGATCGGCCGCCCGGTCCCGGTCGGTGTCGACGGGGCGTACCCAACGGGACCGGAACTGCGCCAGGGTGCCCAGCAGTCCGGGGGTGGTCCAGTCCAGCACCGCCCACAGGTCGGTGAGGCTGTTCTCCACCGGGGTGCCGGTCAGCGCGACCCGGGCGGCAGCGGGGACCGCCCGCAGTGCCCGGGCCGCGCCGGAGGCGGGGTTCTTGACGTGCTGGGCCTCGTCGGCGACGAGCAGCGGCCAGCGCCGCTCGGCCAGCTCGTCGACGTCCAGCCGCAGCGTCGCGTACGTGGTCAGCACGACACCGCCGTCGACGCCGTCGAGGGTGCGGCCGGGGCCGTGGTGGCGGCGTACCGGGGTGCCGGGGGCGAACCGCGCGATCTCCCGTTCCCAGTTGCCCAGCAGCGAGGCGGGGCAGACCACCAGGGTGGGGCCGGCGGTGGCCGGGTCGGCCTGCCGGTGCAGGTGCAGGGCGATCACCGTGACCGTCTTGCCCAGCCCCATGTCGTCGGCGAGGCAGCCGCCCAGGCCGAGGGCGGTCAGGCCGGCCAGCCAGCGCAGCCCGTGGCGCTGGTAGTCGCGCAGGGTGGCGGTCAGGGCGGCCGGAACGGACACGGCGGCGGGCTCGGTGGTGAGCCAGCGGCGTACCTCCTCCAGCCAGCCCTCGGCGGTGGCTGGGACGTCGGTGCCGTCGACGGTGACCGACCCGGTGAGCGCGGCCCGCAGCGCCGCGACCGGCGGCAGCGGCGCGAGCGCCGGTCGCCGGGCGCGGCGGGCCGACTCCGGGTCGACCAGCACCCAGTGCTGCCGCAGCCGCACCACCGGGCGGCGGGCCTCGGCCAGCGCCCGCAGCTCGGGCGGGGTGAGCGGTTCGCCGTGCAGGGCCAGCCGCCAGTCCAGGGCCAGCTCGCCGAGGTCACCGAGCCGGCTGGTGGGGCCGCCGGCGCGGGGGATGCGCAGCCGCACCGAGGCGGTCAGGTTGCGGCTGACCCCGGCCGGCCAGTGCACGTCCACCCCGGCGTCGGCGAGCCGCTGGGCGGCGCCGCCCAGCAGGTCGGCCAGGTCGTCGTCGGTCAGCGGCAGCGCGTCGGGGACCGGCCGGTCGAGCAGGCCGCCCAGCGCAGGCCAGTGCCGGGCCGCGTCGCGCAGGGCCAGTAGCGCGGCGTCGCGGGCAGCGGTCGGGAAACCGGGCACCGGCCCCGCCCACAGCGCGGCGGCGTCGGTGAGCAGCCCCGGGTCGGTGCGCCGGTGCAGCTGCACCACCGCACGCCACGGCCCGTCCGGGTCGCCCACCGGTTCCAGGCGCAGCGACAACCGGACCCCGGCGTCGGCGGTCACCCGCGCGGCCCAGCGCCGCAGCGCCGGCACCGCCGTCGTGGTGGTCGCCGCCCACGCTCCGGCGGCCGTGTCGTCGCGGGCCAGGGTGTCGGCCCGTGAGGACCAACGGCCGGGAATCCGGCGCTAAGCGTTGGGCAGGGATGGCTGGCTGCGTGCGGCTGCACGACCGGTCCGGCGAGCCGGATCCGGGGGTCCCGGAAACGCTCCTTTGCGGGACGATTGGCGGGCGAGATCGCCGGACCGTGTTCACCCAGGACGTCGAGTCCCGAAAGTCGTCCCGAAACAGGCATGTCGCCGCCGATGTTTCGGGACGTTTACGAGACGATCAGCGTCATGACGTCTGGTCCCGCCCGCCCAGCGGGCACCCCCGCGCCGCCGCACAACCGCATTCGCCTCGGCTATGCCCGCGTCAGCACCCGCGAGCAAGAACACGACTCGCAACTGGACGATCTGAACGCCGCACGCTGCCGCGAGATCGTGATCGAGACCGCGAGCACCCGCGGCGACCGGCCCAAGCTGCGCGCGGCGCTCGACACGCTTCAGCCCGGCGACACACTGGTCATCCACCGGCCCGACCGGGTGGCCCGCTCGATGAAAGAGCTCCTGGTCTTCCTCGAAGACGAACTCCACGCCCGCGACATCACCCTGGAGATCCTGGCGGGCATCTGCGTCGGCGTGCACCGCCCCGGTGGAGCGACCCTCGCTGACCGGCTGCTTTTCGCCGTCGCCGCCCTGGCCGCCGAAATGGAACGCGAGCTCATCCGCGAGCGCACCCTGGACGGCCTGCGAGCCGCAGCCGCGGCCGGTCGTCGAGGTGGGCGTCCCATCGCCTGTGGCGATGACGTCCTGGCTGTCGCTCGCGCGCGACAACAACGTGGAGAGTCGGTTACCGCGATCGCCAAGCACCTCGGCATCGGCCGATCCACGCTCTACCGAGCCCTGCAAGGGGCAACGTGACGTGCGCCGCACAAGAAGTGGATGGAGCCCCGAGCGACACACTGCATGACGAGCCGATAGCAATCCGTGGAGCTGGGCGATTGACGCCGAGCTACGCCTGCTCGCCACCTGGGGGCCTGTAGGTCCAGGCCTCGCGAGGGCGTTCACGTGAAGTGAATAGTTATTGACGCATGGTAGTGGCGTGAGTAGCGTCCCACAGGTCGGCCGACAGCCACCAACGTGAATACCGAACAAGGGAGAGCCGAGTGAAACGATCACTCTTTTCTGTTGGTGCTTCGGCGTGGTCCCCAACGGGGATCGCAAAGATCGCGACCGTGTCGCTCCTGGCGGCTGGGGCGCTGGCCGTCGCCGCGCCCAGCGCTTTCGCCGGCGGCACGTCGGGCGTCGTCAACAACTGCTACACGCAGTGGTGGAACACCGCCTGGGCGCAGAAGTGTGACGCCCCCGGTGCCACGGTCGCCGGCTGGTACTACTCGCACGTCACCTGCAGCTACCCCGAGATCCCCAACCGGGGGCGATTTCAAGCGGTGAGTGCATCACCCGCGGCTATCAGGAATGAATTCAGACGTTCCACCGGGGTTTCCCATCCAAGCGTTTGTCTCGGCCGCCCGTTGAGCATATCAGCAATCTCATCTAATTGCTTCTGCGTGTAGCCGGAAAGGTCAGTC
>NZ_JBEYTI010000025.1:0-84962 GCF_040642975.1 Micromonospora sp. NPDC047548 | reverse complement strand
GCACCTCCCGCACACGCCCGTGCTCGTCCCGGTCCTTGTCGCGCTCGTCCCGGTCCTTGCCACGCTCGTCCCGGTCCTTGCCACGCTCGTCCCGGCCGCCCTTCTCGCCGTCCCGGCCTTCGGTCGGTCCGGCATCGCTGACGTTCTGCTTCGGCGCCGCCTGCGAGTCGCTGGCCCGTTGTGCGTCGTCGGACTCGTTGTCACGGGCAGCCAGCCCGCCCAGTGCCGCCAGACCGACGACGCCGGTCAGGCCGGCCACGCCGGTGGCGACCCACAGCTTGCGTCGCCTAGTCGACGGCGCGGCCGTTGGGGCCCCGCCGTCGGGAGTCGTTATGTCGTTGGACATCAGAGCCTTCCGCCCTTTCCTGCTACCAGACGGGCTCGTACCACCCGAGCGGCACGAGCAGCTACAAATAGGTTGCAGCCTGTTATCCACACCGTATGAGAAGGATCCTCGCGAGGCGGACGTATCTGAAAAAAGCCCGCATTCGCCTCACATCGGTCGGGCGGGTACACCGGGGCGCAGGGCGTGAAGAAAGGCCCTGGGCAGGGCAAACAGCGGCGGGCCCCGCCACCGGTGTCCGGACGACGGAAACGTCGCGGCACCGGGGGCGGGGCCCGCCGGGGGTCGTACGGGGTCAGCCGGGCAGGCGCGGACCCGCCTCGCGCTGCTCGGCCAGCCAGGTCTCCACCTCGTCGGAGCGGCGCGGCAGGCCGGCCGAGAGGTTCACCGCGCCGGTCGCGGTGACCAGGATGTCGTCCTCGATCCGCACGCCGGTGCCGCGCAGCTCCTCGGGGACCAGCTCGTCCTCCGGCTGGAAGTACAGCCCGGGCTCGACGGTCAACACATAGCCCTCGCCGAGCGCGCCGTCGCGGTAGTGCTCCTTGCGGGCGTTGGCGCAGTCGTGCACGTCGATGCCGAGCATGTGGCTGGTGCCGTGCAGCGTCCACCGGCGGTAGACCGTCGAGGCCGGGTCCATCGCCTCGTCCACGCTCACCGGGAGCAGGCCGAGGTCCTTGAGCGCCTCGGCGAGGACCCGCATGGCGGTCAGGTGGACGTCCTTGAACGCCACGCCGGGCTTGATGATGTCGATGCCGGCCTGCTGCGCGGCGTACACGGCGTCGTAGACCTGGCGCTGCAACGGGGTGAACCGGCCGTCGACCGGCAGCACCCGGGTGACGTCGGCGGTGTAGAGGTTGCGGTTCTCCACGCCCATGTCCATCAGCAGCAGCTCACCCGGGCGGGTAGCGCCGTGGTTGTGCACCCAGTGCAGGATCGTGGCGTGCTCGCCGGCGCCGACGATCGAGCCGTACCCGACGTCGTTGCCGTCGTGCCGGGCGCGCAGCGCGAAGATCCCCTCCAGCAGCCGCTCGGAGACCCCGCGGTCGGCCGGCAGCGCCCGGGCCACGTCCTCGAAACCGCGCACGGTCGCGTCCACGGCATCCTGCAGCTGGGCGATCTCCCACTCGTCCTTGACCAGCTTCAGCTCGGAGATCGCGATGGCCAGCTCACGGTCGCGGGCCGGTTGGCCGTCGGCGCGGGGGCCGTCCCAGGGCCGCACGGCCGCGTCCACCCGGGCGTCGAAACCGCGCAACACCCGGGTACGCCCCGGCGCCAGCCCAGCGAGGGCCGCGTCCAGTTCGGTGAGGTCCGCGGTCGGCAGGCCCAGCTCGGTCGACTTCTCGGCCAGGGTGTGCCGCCGGCCCACCCACAGCTCCCCGTTCCGGCTGCGGAAGAACTCGTCCGTCTCGCGGGACGACCGGGGCCGCATGTACAGCGTGGCGTCGTGCCCGGAGCCGTTCGGGCGCAGCACGAGCACGCTGTCCGGGTCGTGGTCGCCGGTCAGGTACGCGAAGTCGCTGCCCGGGCGGAACGGGTGGTCGGTGTCGTTGGCGCGTACCTTCTCGGTGCCGGTCGGGACGACCAGCGTCTCGCCAGGGAAGGCCGCCGAGAGCGCGGCCCGGCGCTTGGCGTGGTTGGGCACCTCCGGGCGCGGGCCGACCGGCAGGGTGGTGTTCCGCCAGCCCTGGCGCATGAACTCCAGGAACGCCTGGGGGAAGTCCGGGTCGTGCGATTCGGTGCCGTCCCCCGGCTTTCCGTTCGTCCGGTCCTCGGTCATGGTCCGCTCCCTCCGCCTCGTTGCTGGTCCAGACGGTACCCGCCGGGTCCGCCGCGGGAGAGCCTGCGGTGCCGCGACGGCCGCTGTCCGCGCGTGGAAAGATGACCACCATGTGCGGACTCCTGGCCTTCTTCAGTGCGCGCGGCGATGCCGCGGCTCACCGCGACAACATCGCCGGGGCGTTGGAATGCCTGCACCACCGTGGCCCGGACGAGACCGGCGTCGAGGTGGTCGGGGACGCCTCCGGCCGGTACGCGGACGGAGTGTTCGCGCACAAGCGCCTGGCGATCATCGACGTGGCCTCCAGCCACGAGCCGCTGCCGTACGCCGACGGCCGCTACCTGCTCACCTTCAACGGTGAGATCTACAACTACATCGAGCTGCGCGACGAACTGGTGCGCACCTTCGGCGCCCAGTTCGCCACCGCCGGTGACGGCGAGGTGATCGTCGCCGGCTACCACTACTGGGGTGAGCAGGTGCTCACCCGGCTGCGCGGCATGTTCGCCTTCGTCATCTGGGACCGGCAGGAGCGGCGGGCCTTCGGCGCCCGGGACTACTTCGGCATCAAGCCGCTGCACTACCTGGAGACCGCCGACGGGCTCTACCTCGCCTCGGAGAAGAAGGCGCTGCTGCCCTT
The DNA here is from genome assembly GCF_040642975.1 of Micromonospora sp. NPDC047548. Lineage (NCBI taxonomy): Bacteria > Bacillati > Actinomycetota > Actinomycetes > Micromonosporales > Micromonosporaceae > Micromonospora > Micromonospora sp. NPDC047548. Next base: position 82,205 of record NZ_JBEYTI010000025.1, on the reverse strand, counting down.
CGCGCACTCCAGCTACGAGGGCGACGCCGGCATCGACGCCGCCAACCTGAGCCACTACCTGACCCTGCAGTACGTCCCGGAGCCTGGCACCCTGCACAAGGGGATCCGGCGGATCGGCTCCGGGGAGTACCTGACCTGGAGCCCGGGCGGCCGCATCGACGTGCGCCGGTGGTACCGCCCGGTGTTCCGCCCCGCCCCGGTCGCCGACGAGCAGCGGCTCTTCCAGGAGATCCGGGAGACGCTGCGGGAGAGCGTCCGGATGCACATGCGCTCGGACGTGCCGGTCGGCTCGTTCCTGTCCAGCGGCATCGACTCGACCGCGGTGGTGGCCCTGGCCCGGGAGTTCAACCCGAACATCCTCACCTTCACCGTCGGGTACGACGTGCCCGGCTACTCCGAGATCGACGTGGCCCAGGAGTCGGCCCGGTACCTCGACGTGACCACCATCCCGACCAAGATCGGGCCGCAGGACATGATCGACGCCCTGCCCAAGATCGTCTGGCACCTGGACGACCCGGTGGCCGACCCGGCGCTGGTGCCGCTCTACTTCGTCGCCAAGAAGGCCGCCGAGCACGTCACCGTGGTCCTCTCCGGCGAGGGCGCGGACGAGTTCTTCGGCGGGTACACGATCTACCGGGAGCCGCTCTCGCTCGGCGCGGTCAACGGCCTGCCGGGCGGGGTGCAGAAGGGCCTGCGCGCGGTCTCCAAGGCGATCCCGCAGGGGGTCAAGGGCAAGAGCTTCCTGGAGCGCGGCACCACCCCGATCGAGCAGCGCTACTACGGCAACGCCCGGATGTTCACCGAGGAGGAGAAGCAGCACCTGCTGCGCCGCTACGACCCCTCGGTCCGCTACACCGACGTGACCGCGCCGATCTACGCCGAGTGCACCGAGCTCGACGACGTCACCAGGATGCAGTACGTCGACCTCTACACCTGGCTGCGCGGCGACATCCTGGTCAAGGCGGACCGGATCTCGATGGCCCACTCGCTGGAGGTGCGGGTGCCCTTCCTCGACCGCGCGGTCTTCGACGTGGCCGCCGGCATCCCGGTCGACCTGAAGCTCCCGCCCCGCTCCGACGCCACCAAGTACGCCATGCGCCAGGCGCTGCAGGGCGTGGTGCCGCCGGCCATCGTCAACCGCAGGAAGCTGGGCTTCCCGACCCCGACCCGGGTCTGGCTGCGCGGCGAGATGTACGAGTGGGCCCGGCACGTGCTGGCCACCTCCGGCGCCGGCGACCTGATCGACCTGTCGTACGCGATGCGGCTGCTGGAGGAGCACAAGCGGGAGGAGGCGGACCACTCCCGCAAGGTGTGGACCGTGCTGATCTTCTGCATCTGGCACGCCATCTTCGTGGCCAAGACCCTCGATCCCGGCATCCAGCGCAACCAGTCCGCCCTGCTCACCAAGCCCGTGGTCGGCTCCATGGTCCGCTGACCATCCCGCCCGCCGCCGGGTCCGCGCGGGCGGCACCGCCGTTGATCAAGAGGTTTGCGTCCGCCGGAGTCGTCCCCGGTGACGCAAACCTCTTGATCGTTTCAGCGGTCCGTCAGCAGGCGGGCGTCAGCGGCCGGCCGCTGGGCCAGGTCCAGTTGGCCACCCAGCCGCCGCACGTCCGGGTGCTGTTCTCCTGGCTGTCCGCGCGGACCCAGCGGGAGTAGACGATGTGCCGCCCGCTGGTGCGGCAGCCCCCGCACCGGCCCGGCACGCGTCATCCCACCACGCCCCGGCGACCCGGCGCAATAGCCGTTGCTCGATACGTGGAGACGGGGCTTCGCGCCCGCGGTGGCGGGCACTGTGCCAGCCTGGTACGAAGCGACGGACGCTGGGAGGCGATGTGGGATACGCGGTGGTGCTCGGTGAGGCGTTGGTCGACCTGCTCGACGCCGAGTGCGAGGGCCGGCCCGTCTTCCGGCAGGAGATCGGCGGCGGCCCGCTCAACGTCGCCGTCGGGGTGTCCCGGCTCGGCGGCGCCGCCCAGTTCGTCGGGTCGTTCGGCGACGACGTGCTGGCCGGCCGGATCCGCGGCTTCCTCGACGACGCCGGTGTCGGGCTGGCCGGCGCGGTCACCGTCCCGGTGCCGACCAGCCTCGCCGTCACCACCCATGCCGGGCCCGAGCCCGACTTCCGCTTCTACGGCGAGCCGCCCTCGTACGGCCTGCTCACCGCCGACGACCTGGACGTGGCCCTGGTCGAGGGCGCCGACGTGCTCTACTGCGGGTCGGTGGTGCTGCTCTGCCCGCCGGTGCTCGCCGCCGCACGGCGCGCCTGGTCGCTCGCCACCGGCCTGCGGGTGTTCGACCCCAACGTGCGGCCCCGGCTGTTGGACGGGCCGTCGACGCTGGACCGGCTGCGGGAGGTGGTGGCGGAGTTCGCCGCCGGGGCGCACCTGGTCAAACTGAGCGGCGCCGACGCCGAGCTGCTCTATCCGGGTGAGCCGGCCGAGGGTGTCGCCGCGTACCTGCGGGAGCTGGGGGCGGGCACCGTCGTGGTCACCCTCGGCGCGGGCGGCGCGATCGTCGCCGCCGGCCCCGACCCGGTACGCGTGCCCGCGCCGAAGGTGCGCGCCGTCGACGCGACCGGCGCGGGCGACTCCGTGATGGCCGCGCTCGTCGCCGACCTGCTCGTCGACGGGCAGCCGGCCGAGCCGACCGGCTGGCACCGGCGGGTGGCGTTCGCGCTGCGGGTCGCCGGCCTGGTCTGCGAGTCGCCCGGCGGGGCGGTGTCGATGCCCACCCGCGCCGAGGTGCTGCGTCGCTTCGTCGATTGAGCCCGGCCGGAGCGGGCACCTCGCCGCGCTGCGGGAGCGCCCTGTCGAGGCGGTCCGGCGGGGCGCGCCGACCGGGCCCGGCTCAGCGGGAGCGGGCCAGGGTGGGCACCGCGGGGCCCATCGCCACCAGGGCCAGCGCGTTGAGTCGAAGAGCGGACTGAACGCCGTACCGGCGGGCGTCAGGGGGTCCCGTTGAGTTCGGTGTAGCCGCGGCGGGCGGCGATCAGGCCGGGGCGGGCGCCGAACGGGGCGTCGGCAGCGACGCGCTCGGGCGGGGCGCCACCGGTGTTTGCGGCGCGGATCAGCCAGGCCAGCTCGACCAGCTGGCGGTGCTGGGCCTGGACGAACCCGGCGTCGACCGGGTCGCCGTGCCCGGGCACGACCACCGTCGCGGGCGTGGTGAACCGCAGCAGCTCGGCCACCGCGTCCGGCCACTGCAGGGGGTACGAGTCCTCGAAGGCGGGCGGGCCGCTCTGCTCCACCAGATCCCCGGCGACCAGTACGTCGGCGTCGGGCACGTGGACCACCAGGTCGGCGTCGGTGTGCCCGCGCCCCGGGTGCCGCAGCACCACCCGGCGGCCCCCGATGTCGAGCACGGTCTCGGTGTGCACGGTGTGCGTCGGGGCGAGCAGCGTCGTCCCGGCCACCTCGGCGGCCAACTCCGGCCGTTCGTCGCGCAACTCCTCGTACGCCTCCCGGCGCAGCGCGTCCGGCCGCTGGCGCAGCGCGGCGGCGGCCAGTTCGTGCGCGTACACCGGGCGGGGCGGGTCGGCGGCGAGCGTGGCGTTGCCGAAGCAGTGGTCGTAGTGGTGGTGGGTGTTGACCACCGTCCACGGGTGGCCGGTGACCGCCCGGGCCGCCGCGGCCAGCTCGGCGGCCTGCCCGGCCGTGGAGAGGCTGTCCACCAGCAACGCCTCGCCGTCGCCGACGACCAGGGTGACGTTGACGTCGAGCAGTGGCTCGCGCAGCACGTGGACCCGGTCGGCGATCTCCACGAACCGGAGGGTCATGAGACCCGCGCCGCACGCGCCACGAAGCGCTGCCGGTCGACCAGCGCCCGCTCCACCCGGCCCTCGGCCACCGTTTCGCCGCCGTCGGTGACCGTCACCTCGAACACCAGCCGCCGCCCGGCGACCTCGGCCAGCCGGGCCCGCGCCACCACCGTCCGCCCGACCGGTGTCGCCGCGCGGTGCTCCAGTTCGACCCGGCTGCCCACGGTCGTCGAGCCGGCCGGCAGGTGGGTGGCGGTGGCCGCGACGGTGGCAGCCTCGGCGAGGGCGAGCAACCGGGGCGTGCCGAGCACCGGCACGTCGCCGGAGCCCACCGCCTGCGCCGTGTCGGCGTCGGTGACGGTCAGCTCCACCCGGGCGGTCAGCCCGGTCGGGAAGGGGATGTCCGGCTGCTGCTGCATGCGCTCAGCGTAGGTGCTCGACGGCGGGCCCGGCCACGACGACGGCGAACCGGACCGCCCGCCGCGGGGCGGCCGGCCCAGCGGTCGGCGGCGGCCGGGCCGGTCGGGGACGGGCCGCCCCGGTGGTCGGCGTCGGCACGCGCGTCGGCCGCCGTTAACCTTGACCGCGATGGCCGTCGTGACTGACCCCCAGCCCCCCGCCCGCACCGGACCGACCGCGTCCGCCGACGGCGGGCGTCGCCGTGTGATCGCGATGGCGGTCTGGGGCGTCGCCTTCGTCGCCGCCTGGCTGGCCATCGGCCTGCCGACCGACCCGATGTACGCGTTCATCTGGATCTGGGCGGCGACCGTCGCCTGGCACTCGTCCCGGCCGTGGCGCAGCCACCTGCGCTTCGCCCGGGACTGGGTGCCGGTGGTGCTGCTGCTGGCCGCGTACAACCTCTCCCGGGGATTCGCCGACAACGGGGCGACCCCGCACGCCTACGAGCTGATCGTCGCCGACCGGGTGATGTTCGGCTGGGCCACCGGCGGCGAGGTGCCCACGGTCTGGCTCCAGGAGCACCTCTACCGGCCCGACGTGCAGTGGTGGGACGTCCTGGCCAGCTGGGTCTACTTCTCCCACTTCGTGGTGGCGCTGGCCGCCGCCGCGGTGCTCTGGCTGCGCGACCGCGGCCGGTGGGCGGCGTTCATGCGGCGCTGGGGGTTCCTCTGCGCCGCGGGGCTGGTCACCTACTTCCTCTACCCGGCGGCCCCGCCCTGGTGGGCGGCGCAGAACGGCCTGCTCACCGAGGTCGCCCGGATCTCCACCCGGGGCTGGAAGGCGTTCGGCATGCACGGTGCCGGCAACCTGCTCAACGCCGGGCAGATCGCCTCCAACCCGGTCGCCGCGATGCCTTCGCTGCACACCGCGTTCGCCCTGTTCGTCGTGGTGTTCTTCCTCCGGGCCACCCGGAAGCGGTGGTGGCCGCTGCTGCTGGCGTACCCGCTGGCGATGACCTTCACCCTGGTCTACAGCGGCGAGCACTACGTCATCGACGTGCTGGTCGGCTGGGCGTACGTCGGGATGACCTTCCTGGTCGTCGGGCTGGCCGAGCGCTGGTGGGCGGCCCGTCGGGCCCGCCGCCGAACGGTGCCGGCCGCCCCGGCCGCCGCCGCGCCGGTCGGGGCACCGGCGGAGGAGCCGGCGGAGGAGCCGGCGGAGGAGCCGGCGGAGCAGCCGGCGGAGCAGCCGGCGGAGCAGCCGGCCGCCCGCTGAACCGTCAGCGGGCGCGCCGCGCGGCGTGCGCCCGGGCGGTCAGCTCCGCGGCGAGCGCCCACGCCTCCGCCAGGTCGCGGTCGTGCGCGGCGGCGCCCGCGCCGCCCGCGGTGTCGGCGTGCACCGTCGCCAGCCGCAGCCGCCGCTGCGCCGGCCCCTGCACCACCCGCACGCTCTGGATCCGGGCGTACGGCACGATCGCCAGCTGCCGGGTGAGCAGACCCGAGCGTACGGCGAAGACCCGCTCGCCCAGCCCGGCACCGAGCACCCGTACGCTCAGCGGCCGCAGCCAGCGGGCCCGGGCCGGCGGGGGCGCCAGCGGCAGGGCGGTCAGCCGCACCCCGGGCAGCACCTCGGCGACGATCTCCTCGCCGGTGCGCAGGTCGCCGACGGGCAGCAGCCGGTCCGGCCGGTTCCGGTCGTCCGGCTCGCCGCCGGAGTAGCCGGCCACCTCCAGCCGCAGCCGCAGCCAGCCCTTTATCCGCCAGAGCAGCGGCCAGGTCACCCCGACCGTCTGCACCCGGTTCAGCGGCACGGTCTGCACCCGGGTCTCCAGCAGCCCGTTGCGCACGCGCAGGCTGTCGGCCTCCCGTTCCAGCCGGAAGCCCCAGTCGTCGAGCACCCGGCGGACCGGTTGCAGGATCACGCCGGCCATCGCGGTCAGCGTGCTGGCCACCGCGATGAACGACCAGGAGCCCTCGGAGAGGAACTGCGCCGCCACGAAGGCCAGGCCGAACGGGAGCAGGAACGCCTGCGGGGTGAGCAGTTGGCTGACCAGCAGGTCGATGTTGCGCACGGCGTGCAGTCCCCGGCCGGCCGGCTCCGGCGGCGGCCCGGCCCAGTCGGCGGCCGGGGCGACCTCACGGCCGGGCGCCCGACCCGCCACGGCGAGCAGCCGCTGCCGCAGCGCCTCCGCGTCGGCGACGCCGAGGAACGCCAGCGGCGCCTCGGTCTTGCCGCCGCCCACCACCTCCAGGCGCAGCTCGGCCAACCCGGTGAGCTGGGCGAGCAGCGGCCGGACCACCTCCACGGCCTGCAACCGCTCCAGCGGGATGGCCCGGGTACGCCGCCACAGCAGCCCCTCGTGCACCCGCAGCTCCCGCCCGACCAGGTGGTAGCCGGTGTTGTACCAACTGACCACCGCCAGCACGGTCGCGCCTAGCGCGAGCACCACCACCATTGCGGCGAACGGGCCGAAGCCCACCCGGGACAGGGTGGACCAGGACAGGCCCGCGATCACCACGACCAGGGACTTCGCGCCGTGCAGCACCGGGCTCAGCGGGTGCAGTCGCTGCCGCGGCTCCTCCCCGGCCGGGCCGGGCGGCGGGGCGTATCCGGTTGGGCCGGGCGGCGGGGCGTATCCGGTTGGGCCGGGCGGCTCCGGGGTGGACGGCTCCGGCCGGGCCGGCGCGGGGCCGGTGTCGGACCGGGCCGGCTCCGGCCCGCGCGGGCCGTCGGTCACAACCCCTCCGCGCGGTCCACGCCCAGCGCGGTGAGCCGGTCGCGCAGCCGGGACGCCTCCTCCGGCCGTAGGCCGGGCACCCGGGCGTCGCTGGCTGCGGCGGCGGTGTGCAGCTGCACGGTGGCCAGGCGGAAGGCCCGCTCCAGCGGCCCGGCGCTGACGTCGACGAACTGCATCCGCGAGTACGGGACGATGGAGAGCCGGCGGACCAGCAGCCCGTGCCGGACCAGCAGGTCGTCCTCGCGCTCGGCGTAGCCCCAGGCTCGCACGGCCCGGACGATCGCCACCGCCCGCCAGGCACCGAGCAGCAGCACCACCCCGAGCGCGACGCCGAAGGCCCAGTGGCGGCTGAGCGCCCAGCCGACGCCCAGCCCGACCACCACCACGGCCAGCCCCATCGCGAGCCGGAGCAGCTCCACCCAGATCAGGTCGCCGGAGATCGGCTGCCACCGGACGGTGTCCGGCCAGGGTTCCAGGGCGCTGACCGGAGGCCGGGGTGGCTCGGCGCCGTTCACCGGGAGGGTCCGCTCTGCGCGCTCACCGTTCGAGCGTATGCGATCCCGGCAGCGGTGCGACCTCCCGCAGGAAGCCGCGCGCGTCGAGGAAGTCGCCGAGGGACGCCCGGTGCTGCGGGCAGGCCAGCCAGGTCTTGCGCCGGTCGGGGTCGTGCAGGCGGGGATTGTTCCAGCGCAGCGCCCAGGCGGCGGGAGCGCGACACCCACGGGCCGAGCAGATCGGTGCCTCGTCGGCGGGGGTGGGGTCGGTCACCCGGGCAGTCTAGGCCGGGGTGCCGAAAGCTTGAGCGCCGGGCGACCACGGGGGGAGCCGCCCGGCGACGGGGTGAATCGTACACGCGGCAGACCCCTGTGTGTCCACCCTCGTTCAGCGATTCGGCGAACGGGACGGCGCAGCGGAAATCGGCTTCTCCCTCCGTCGGCTCCCAGTCGGGCATGCGAGTCTTGACACGCACCACGCCACGACGACCGATCATGCTGTGGAGGACCGGTGGCCCAGCCGACCACGCCCGACGCCCCGACCCCGAACGGGGCGGCCCCCGAGACACCCGCGCCGGTGAGCACGCCGGCGCAGGACGCCAGCCTGCTGGAACGGGCGCTTTTCGAGATCAAACGGGTCATCGTCGGCCAGGACCGGATGGTGGAGCGGATGTTCGTCGCGCTCCTCGCCCGGGGCCACTGCCTGCTGGAGGGCGTACCCGGGGTGGCCAAGACCCTCGCCGTGGAGACCCTGGCCAAGGTGGTCGGCGGCGACTTCGCCCGGGTGCAGTTCACCCCGGACCTGGTCCCCGCCGACATCATGGGCACCCGGATCTACCGGCAGTCCAGCGAGAAGTTCGACGTGGAGCTGGGCCCGGTCTTCGTCAACTTCCTGCTCGCCGACGAGATCAACCGGGCGCCGGCGAAGGTGCAGTCCGCGCTGCTGGAGGTGATGAGCGAGCGGCAGGTCTCCATCGGCGGCGAGACGCACCGGGTGCCGAACCCGTTCCTGGTGATGGCCACCCAGAACCCGATCGAGCAGGAGGGCGTCTACCCGCTGCCGGAGGCGCAGCGGGACCGGTTCCTGATGAAGATCGTGGTCGGGTACCCGACCGACGCCGAGGAGCGGGAGATCGTCTACCGGATGGGCGTCGCCCCGCCGGAGCCGGCGAAGGTCTTCACCACCGACGACCTGATCGCCCTCCAGCACAAGGCCGACCAGGTCTTCGTGCACAACGCGCTGGTCGACTACGCGGTCCGGCTGGTACTGGCCACCCGTACCCCGGCCGAGCACGGGATGTTGGACGTCGCCCGGCTCATCCAGTACGGCGCCAGCCCGCGCGCCTCGCTCGGCCTGGTCCGGGCCACCCGGGCGCTGGCCCTGCTGCGCGGCCGCGACTACGCGCTGCCCCAGGACGTGCAGGACATCGCGCCGGACATCCTCCGGCACCGGCTGGTGCTCAGCTATGACGCGCTCGCCGACGACGTGCCCGCCGACCACGTGGTGCACCGGGTCATGTCGACGATCCCGTTGCCGTCGGTGGCGCCCCGCCAGCAGGCGACCCCGGTGCCGCCGGTCAGCGCCCCGCCCGGCGCCGGCTGGCCCGGGCACCGGCCGTGACCCCACCCGTGCGCCCGGCCGATGCCGCTGGCGAGCGGACCGAGGCGGTGCTGTCCCGGTTGCAACTGCTGGTCACCCGCAAACTCGACGGCCTGCTCCAGGGCGACTACGCCGGACTGCTGCCCGGCCCGGGCAGCGAGGCGGGGGAGTCGCGGGAGTACCGGCCCGGTGACGACGTACGCCGGATGGACTGGCCGGTCACCGCGCGGACCACCATGCCGCACGTGCGGCGGACGGTGGCCGACCGGGAGCTGGAGACCTGGCTGGCCGTGGACCTCTCGGCGAGCCTCGACTTCGGCACCGGGCGCTGGCTCAAGCGGGACGTGGTGGTCGCCGCGACCGCCGCGCTGACCCACCTGACCGTGCGCGGCGGCAACCGGATCGGCGCGGTGATCGGCACCGGCGCGGAGGCCGTCGCGCCCGCCAGCCGCTGGCGGAGCGCGCCGCCGCCGCCCGCCGGGCCGGGCGTGCTCACCCGGGTCCCGGCCCGCTCCGGTCGCCGGGAGGCGCAGGCGTTGCTGCGGGCCGTCGCGCACACCCCGGTCCGCCCCGGGCGCAGCGACCTGGGCGCGCTGGTCGACCTGCTCAACCGCCCGCCGCGCCGGCGTGGCCTGGCGGTGGTGGTCTCGGACTTCCTCGCACCGCCGCAGCAGTGGGGCCGGCCGCTGCGTAAGCTGCGGGTCCGGCACGACGTGCTGGCGATCGAGGTGGTCGACCCGCGCGAGTTGGAGCTGCCGGACGTGGGGGTGCTGCCGGTGGTCGACCCGGAGACCGGGGAGCTGCACGAGGTGCAGACCGCCGATCCCCGACTGCGCCAGCGGTACGCCGAGGCGGCGGCCGCCCAGCGCGAGGCGATCGCCGCCGAGCTGCGCGCCGCCGGCGCCGGACACCTGCGCCTGCGTACCGACCGAGACTGGCTGCTGGACATGGTGCGATTCGTGGCCGCCCAGCGGCACGCCCGCACCCGGGGGACGACGCGATGATCCGTTTTCTGCAACCGTGGTGGCTGCTGGCCCTGCTGCCGGTGCTCGCCCTCGCCGCCTTCTACGTCTGGCGGCAGCGCCACCGCCGGGCGTACGCGATGCGGTTCACCAACGTGGACCTGCTGCGTACCCTGGCGCCCAAGGGCCTGGGCTGGCGGCGGCACGCCGCGGCCAGCGCGTTCCTGCTCGCCCTGGTGGCCCTCGCGGTGGGGATGGCCCGCCCGGCGGTGGACACCCGGGAGCCCCTGGAGCGGGCCACCGTCATGCTCGCCATCGACGTGTCGCTGTCCATGCAGGCCGACGACGTGGCGCCGAACCGGTTGGAGGCCGCGCAGGAGGCGGCGAAGCAGTTCGTCGGGGAGCTGCCGCAGAGCTACAACCTCGGGCTGGTCTCGTTCGCCAAGTCGGCGAACGTGCTGGTCGCCCCCACCAAGGACCGGGACGCGGTGACGGCGGCGATCGACGGGTTGACCCTGGCCGAGGCGACCGCCACCGGCGAGGCGGTCTTCACCTGCCTGGAGGCGATCCGCTCGGTCCCGGCCGATGGCGCGGCCGGCATCCCGCCGGCCCGGATCGTGCTGCTCTCCGACGGGTTCCGCACCTCGGGCCGGTCGGTGGAGGAGGCCGCTGCGGCGGCGCAGGCGGCGAACGTGCCGGTCTCCACCATCGCCTTCGGCACCGACTCCGGTCAGGTCGACATCAACGGCCAGCCGCAGCGGGTGCCGGTGGACCGGCTGGCGCTGGCGCAGCTGGCCGAGACCACCGAGGGCTACTTCTACGAGGCGGCCTCGGTCTCCGAGCTCAAGCAGGTCTACCAGGACATGGGCAGCTCGATCGGGTTCCGCACCGAGCCGCGCGAGATCACCCAGTGGTACGCGGGGGCGGCCCTGCTGCTCGCGCTCTGCGCCGGCGGGCTGAGCCTGCTCTGGTCGTCCCGGATGCTCTGAGCCCGGGCGCGCCGGGCGGCGGGTGCGTCCGGGGCGACCGGGCGTCGATCCAGGCGGGGACGGACGGCGGTACGGCCGGTGGTGGTCAGTGACCGCCGCCGGCCAGCACGAAGACGACGGCCACCCAGACGGCGGCGAGGGTGAAGCCCAGCGGGGCGAGGTAACGGCTCATGGACGGCTCCGGGTGGCGGCTGGACGGTCCGCGCGGGCGGGGGCGGACCGCAGGGGTTGAGCGGGACGCGCACACGAAGTCGTGACCGGGCGGCTCCACCGTGGGCCGTCCCGGGCGGGACGGCGCAGGCCGGCCACCCCGGCGGCGGCCGGGGCGGGCGGTGCGGGGAGCGGGAGCTGGGTCAGCTCGACCGACTGAGTCGTGGCTCAGCGGGGCTGACGGAGGGCCCGGCCACGACTGGGAGGATCGCTATTTCGCACAGCGATCACCTCCTGCGGTCGGCGGGGCCCGGAACGCGGGCCGAGTGGCCCGCAAACGCGATCATCGTACACCCGGCGGGCCGCCGGCACGCACTCGGCCGACCGACCCAGGCGTGCCCCGACGGATGACCGGCGCGGCGTACGGGGCCAGCCATGTCGTACCCAGGGGTGACGTGCCCCCCAGGGGCTGGCAACAGCTCCCGTTTCTATGGGTAGCTATCGTCAAATGTAGTCGTATGATGGTCTTGTGAAGCTCTCAGACTGGGCGCGTCAGCAGGGCGTGGCCTATCAGACTGCCTGGCGGTGGGTGAAGGACGGCAAGATGCCCGTCCCTGTCCGTCAGGCTCCGTCTGGTACGTGGATCGTGGAGGAGGCGCCGGCCGTGGCCGGTCGGGTGGTCGCCTACTGCCGTGTTTCCTCCAGCGACCAGAAGAGTGACCTGGACCGCCAGGTCGTGCGGGTCGTGGAGGGGGCGAACGCCCAGGGCTTCGCCGTGGCTGAGGTCGTGACCGAGATTGGCTCCGGCCTGAATGGCAAGCGCCGCAATCTGCACCGGATCCTCGCTGACCCGGCCGTGTCCGTGATCGTGGTCGAGCACAAGGATCGGCTGGCACGGTTCGGTGTGGAGCACCTGCAAGCCGCGCTCGCCGCGACCGGGCGCCGTCTGGTGATCATCGACCCGGAGGAATCCACGGACGACCTGGTGAAGGACATGGCCGACGTACTGACCTCGATGTGCGCCCGGTTGTACGGGCGACGGGCAGCGAAGAGCCGCGCCGCACGTGCTGTGGCCGCCGCGACCGCCGAGGAACCGTCGGCGTGAAGAAGTTCGAGCCGCGCCCCGGTTTCGTGGTCCAGGCGTTCCGTTTCGCGCTGGACCCGAACGCCACGCAGGGGCAGCGGCTACGGTCGCACTGCGGTGCGGCTCGCGCCGCCTACAACTGGGCCGCCTGCTGGGTGATGGCGTCGTGGTGGCAGCGGAAGGCGGAGGAGTCGTACGGCACCCCCGAAGAGGAACTGACGCCGTGGCGGCCGTGGTCGCTGCCGGAGCTGCGGAAGGTGTTCAACGAGGTCAAGAAGACCGATCCGCGTTTCGCCGGCTGGTGGGAGGAAAACTCCAAGGAGGCGTACAGCACGGGCCTGGCGAACGCGGCGGCGGCGTTCGACAACTACGCCAAGTCCAAGCGCGGGCAGCGCAACGGCAAGCGCGTGGGCATGCCCCGGCGGAAGTCCAAGCACAAGGCCCGGCTTGCTTGCCGGTTCACCACCGGCACCATCCGCGTCGAGCCGGACCGCCGCCGCGTGACCCTGCCACGGCTCGGGACCATCCGCACTCACGAGTCCACCCGCAAGCTGCAACGCCGCATCGCGAACAACACCGCCCGCATCCTGTCCGCCACGGTCAGGTTCGAGCGGGGCCGGTGGTTCGCCTCCTTCCAGGTCGAGATCCAGCGCGCCACCGACCGCACTCCGGCGCGCCCGGACGTGGCGGCGGGTGTGGACCTGGGCGTGAAATGCCTCGCGGTGATCGCCGACAGCCAGGGCAAGGTGCGGTTCATCCCGAACCCGGCGCACTACGACAGCGCGCTCAAGCAGCTCAAGCGGCTCTCCCGCCGGGTTTCCCGCCGCCGCGGGCCGGACCGGCGCACCGGGCAGAAGCCGTCCAGGCGGTGGCACGCCGCGAACACCGAGCGCAACCGCACCCATCACCGGGTGGCGAATCTGCGCGCTGATGCCCTACACAAACTCACCACGAACATCACCGCCGAGTATGGCACCGTCGTGGTCGAAGACCTCAACGTGGCCGGTATGCTCCGCAACCGACGCCTGGCCCGCCGTGTCGCCGACGCCGGATTCGGGGAGATCCGCCGCCAGAGCGCCTACAAGACCGACTGGACCGGCGGCACCCACGTGGTCGCCGACCGCTGGTACCCGTCTTCCAAAACCTGTTCGAACTGCCGCGCGGTGAAAGCCAAGCTGCCGCTGCACGTCCGAGTCTTCACCTGCGACACCTGCGACCTGGTCATCGACCGGGACGCCAACGCAGCCCGCAACCTCGCCGCCCTCGCGACGACAGTAACAACGGGTACCGGAGTGGCCGGAGACCCGGGCGTGCAAGCGCCGAACCCGCGTGGAGCCGACCAGAAGACCCGCGCCACCACCCACAGCCGCAAGGCCACGGGTGGGCGGGCAGGTGGCGTAACCCTGCCCCACCAACGGCAGGAGGAAACGCGAGACCGTCATCAGGACACCGAAGCGCAACCCGCGCTCCGGTGACACCGTTACGGACCTTCCAGCCGAAAGGCTGGGATTGCTGATACCCGACTACGGAATCAGCAACGGTGACGTGCCCCGCGTTAGCGCTTACCTGCCGGTAACGCCTAGGCTCCGACGCGTCCGTGCAGACGACTTCCTTGAGGGGGATCCGTGGCCCGCACCGTGCTGGTGACCGGCGGCAACCGGGGGATCGGCCTGGCCATCGCGCAGGCGTTCGCCAAGCAGGGCGACCGGGTGGCGGTGACCCACCGCAGCGGCGACGCCCCGGCCGGGCTCTTCGGCGTGAAATGCGACGTGACCGACGCGGCCTCGGTGGACGCGGCCTTCACCGCCGTCGAGGCCGAGCTGGGCCCGGTCGAGGTGCTGGTCGCCAACGCCGGCATCACCGACGACACGCTGCTGATGCGGATGTCCGAGGAGCAGTTCACCGGCGTACTGGACACCAACCTCACCGGTACCTTCCGCTGCGCCAAGCGGGCCTCGACCAGGATGCTCCGGGCGAAGTGGGGCCGGATGATCTTCATCTCCTCGGTGGTCGGCCTCTACGGCGGCGTCGGCCAGGTGAACTACGCGGCCAGCAAGGCCGGCCTGGTGGGCGTGGCCCGCTCGATCACCCGCGAGCTGGGCAGCCGCAACATCACCGCCAACGTGGTGGCGCCCGGCTTCATCGACACCGACATGACCGCCAAGCTGCCCGAGGAGCGCCGCACCGAGTACCGCAAGGCCATCCCGGCCGGCCGGTTCGCCGAGCCGGACGAGGTCGCGGGCGTGGTCACCTGGCTGGCCTCGGACGCGGCCGGCTACATCTCCGGCGCCGTCATCCCGGTCGACGGCGGCCTGGGCATGGGTCACTGACGACCGCCTCACCAGAGAAACATACGGAGGAACCCCCGAATGTCCGGACTGCTCGCCGGTAAGCGGCTGCTGGTCACCGGTGTCATCACCGACGCCTCGATCGCCTTCTCGGTGGCGAAGCTCGCCCAGGAGAACGGCGCGCAGGTCGTGCTCACCGGCTACGGCCGGCTCTCCCTGGTCGAGCGGATCGCCAGGCGGCTGCCCGAGCCGGCCCCGGTGATCGAGCTGGACGTGACCAACGCCGAGCACCTGGCCGGCCTGGCCGACCGGGTACGCGAGCACGTCGACGGCCTGGACGGGGTGGTGCACTCGATCGGGTTCGCACCGCAGAGCTGCCTCGGCGGCGGCTTCCTCGACGCCCCCTGGGAGGACGTGGCCACCGCGTTGCAGGTCTCCACGTACTCGTACAAGTCCCTCGCCATGGCGGCGCTGCCGCTGATGTCGGCCGGCGGCGCCGTGGTCGGCCTCACCTTCGACGCCACCAAGGCCTGGCCGGTCTACGACTGGATGGGCGTGGCCAAGGCCGGGCTGGAGTCCGCCTCCCGGTACCTCGCCCTGCACCTGGGCAAGCAGGGCATCCGCAGCAACCTGGTCGCCGCCGGTCCGCTGCGCACCATCGCCGCCAAGTCGATCCCCGGCTTCGAGCAGTTCGAGGAGGCCTGGACCGAGCGTGCCCCGCTCGGCTGGAGCCTCACCGACCAGGAGCCGGCCGCCCGGGCCTGCCTGGCGCTGCTGTCCGACTGGTTCCCGGCCACCACCGGCGAGATCGTCCACGTCGACGGCGGCTACCACGCGATCGGGGCCTGAGACCCCGGCGAAACCCGGTGGTCCCGGGGTGGTCGCCGGGCCGGCACGGCCGTCGGGGGAGAATGGGACCATGGCGTACGACGCATTGGTGCTGGTCTCCTTCGGTGGCCCGGAGCGCCCGGAGGACGTGCTGCCGTTCCTGCAGAACGTCACCCGGGGGCGCGGCGTGCCGCCCGAGCGGCTGGCCGAGGTGGCCGAGCACTACCTGCACTTCGGCGGGGTCTCCCCGATCAACCAGCAGTGCCGGGAGCTGCTCGCCGCGATCCGCGAGGACTTCGCGGCGCATGGCGTCGACCTGCCGGTCTACTGGGGCAACCGCAACTGGGACCCGATGCTCGCCGACACCGTGGCCCAGATGCGCGACGACGGCGTCAAGCGGGCGTTGGCGTTCGTCACCAGCGCGTACGGCGGCTACTCCTCCTGCCGGCAGTACCAGGAGGACATCGCCGCGGCCCGGGCCGCCGTCGGCGCGGACGCCCCGGTGATCGAGAAGCTGCGCCAGTTCTGGGACCACCCCGGTTTCGTCGAGCCGCACGTCGACGCGGTGCGGGCCGCCCTGGCGCAGCTCGACCCGGCCAGGCGGGACACCAGCCGGGTGGTCTTCACCGCCCACTCCATCCCCACCTCGGCGGCGGCCACCGCCGGACCGCACGGCGGGCGCTACACCGCGCAGCTGGCCGAGGTCACCCGGCTGGTGCACGCCGCCGCCGCGCCCGACCTGCCGTACGACCTGGTCTGGCAGAGCCGGTCCGGCCCGCCGCAGGTGCCGTGGCTGGAGCCGGACATCAACGACCACCTGACCGCGCTCGCCGCCTCCGGCGTCACCAGCGTGGTGGTCTGCCCGATCGGCTTCGTCTCCGACCACCTGGAGGTGGTCTGGGACCTCGACACCGAGGCGTTGGAGACGGCCAAGCAGCTCGGCCTGGACTTCGTCCGGGCGGCCACCCCGGGCACCGACCCGCGTTTCGTGGCGATGGTCCGCGAGCTGGTGGCCGAGCGCACCACGCCCGACGGGGAGCGGCTGCGCCGCCGCCTCGGCGAGCTGCCGATGTGGGACACCTGTCCCACGCCGTGCTGCGTGCCGGCCGCCCGCCGTCCCTGAGACCCACCGACCCCGACACCCCCTGGGACGAGACGATGCAGGACCGTAAGCCGGTGCAGAGCTGGCTCACCGACATGGACGGCGTGCTGGTGCACGAGGGCCAGCCCGTACCCGGAGCGCCGGAGTTCGTCAAGCGCCTGCGTGCCTCCGGCAAGCCGTTCCTGGTGCTCACCAACAACTCGATCTACACCCCGCGGGACCTTCAGGCCCGGCTCGTCCGGATGGGGCTGGACGTGCCGGAGGAGGCGATCTGGTCGTCGGCGCTGGCCACCGGGCAGTTCCTCACCGACCAGCGGCCGGGCGGCACCGCGTACGTGATCGGCGAGGCCGGGCTGACCACCGCGCTGCACGCGGTCGGCTACGTGCTGACCGACTTCGCGCCGGACTACGTGGTGCTGGGGGAGACCCGCACCTACAGCTTCGAGGCGATCACCAAGGCGGTCCGGCTGATCAACGACGGGGCCCGGTTCATCTGCACCAACCCGGACGTGACCGGCCCGTCGGTGGAGGGCGCCCTGCCGGCCGCCGGCTCGGTCGCCGCGATGATCTCCAAGGCGACCGGGGTCGAGCCGTACTTCGTCGGCAAGCCGAACCCGATGATGATGCGCTCGGCGCTCAACACCATCAACGCGCACTCGGAGACCACCGCGATGATCGGCGACCGGATGGACACCGACATCCTCTGCGGCCTGGAGGCCGGGCTGGAGACCATCCTGGTGCTCACCGGGATCAGCACCCGGGTCGAGGCCGAGCGCTACCCGTACCGGCCGTCGCGGATCGTCAACTCGGTGGCCGACCTCGTCGACGAGGTCTGACCCGCCGGCGGGCGCCCGCCGTCCGCGCCGCCCCTTCCCGGGTACGCCCTCAGGGGCGCAGCGGGGCGTTGCAGGCGGCGACCAGCGCCTGCCGGCAGGCGGTGGTGAGCGGGCGCAGCGCGGCGTCGCGCTGCTGGGCCTCGTAGTTGTTGATCGCCCCGCCCGGCGCGCTGTGTCCGGCCAGGGCGAGTACCCGGTCCAGCACGGCCGCCCGGGCGAAGAGCCGCCGGGCGCGCGGGTCGAAGCCGGGCGGCAGGTCGGTGGCGCCGTCGGGGCGGCGCAGCGCCGCCAGGGCCCCGGCCAGCTCGGGCCGCCACTGGGCCACGTCGAGCCGGGTCAGCGCGGCGGTCGTCTCGGCCAGCGCCGCGGCCAGTTCGGCCTCGGCCTCCGCCGCGCCGGGTGCCGCGAGCGACGCCTTCGGCGCGTCGGCGGGCAGCGGGTAGACCCGCCAGAGCACGGTCTCCCAGGTCATCCCCGAACCGGACGTGTGGGTGCGCACCTCGGGGATCAGCCCCAGCGGGCCGGCGACCACCGCCTCGCCGGCGAGCAGCGCCGCGCCGGCGAAGTCGCCGGGGCCGGGCAGGCCGCGCGGGTCGCCGGGCGCGGGCAGCACCAACCGGATCTCGTCGGGCGAGAGCTTCGCCAGGCTGGGCAGCGCGTCCCGCAGCGGGACGTCGGTCCAGGTGCCGGGAGCGTCCGCGACCAGGTGCTCCTCGTCGCCGGCCACGGATTCGGCGACCTCGTCGTACGGCACCAGCCCGGCGCGCCAGGCGCGTACCCAGGCCACGAACCGGCTCGACCGGCGCGGGGCAAGGGTGGCCGCGCCCGTTGCGGGGGAGGACATGCCGAAAGGGTACGTGGTCCCCGCCTGCCCTGTCTCGACTGCCGCTCCGGCCGTGTCACCTGCCCCGAACTGCCCGCTTCGCCCCTGCCCGCCCGGCTCCGCGCCGTCGTGCCCGGCTCCGCGCCGTCGTGCCCGGCTCCGCGCCGTCGTGCCCGGCTCCGCGCCGTCGTGCCCGGCTCCGCGCCGTCGTGCCCGGCGGCGCGTCGGCGGGCGGGGCGGCGGACCGGCGGTTAGCGTGATCGACATGGCGCGGCGATACGGCGAGGACGTGCTGGCGGGGGACTGGCGTCGGCGGAAGGTGACCCCGGAGGTCGACGCCGAGCCGGACCTGGTGGTCGAGGACGCCGACTCCGGCTTCTGCGGCGCGGTGGTCGGTTTCGAGTCCGGCGCGGTGGTGCTGGAGGACCGGCACGGCCGGCGGCGCAACTTCCCGCTGCTGCCCGCAGCGTTCCTGCTCGACGGCCGACCGGTGACGCTGCGCCGCCCGACCCGCGCCCCGGTGCCGGCGGCCCGCCGGCGGACCGCCTCCGGTTCGGTCGCGGTCGACAACGTCCGTGCGCAGGTGGCCAAGGCCAGCCGGATCTGGGTGGAGGGCGTGCACGACGCCGCCCTGGTGGAGCGGATCTGGGGTGATGACCTGCGGATCGAGGGTGTGGTGGTCGAGCCCCTGGACGGCATCGACGCGCTGGACGCCGAGGTGCGTGCCTTCGCCCCGGGACCGACCCGGCGGCTCGGGGTGCTGGTCGACCACCTGGTTCCCGCCTCCAAGGAGAGCCGGATCGTGGCGACGGTGACCTCGCCGCACGTGCTGGTCACCGGCCACCCGTATGTCGACGTCTGGCAGGCGGTGAAGCCGTCGGCGCTGGGCATCGCGGCGTGGCCGGTGGTGCCGCCGGGCCGGCCGTGGAAGGAGGGCGTCTGCGCGGCGCTCGGGGTGGCCGAGCCGGCGGACATGTGGCGGCACATCCTGTCCCGCGTCGACAGCTTCGCCGACGTGGAAACGCCGCTGATCAACGCGATGGAACGCCTGATCGACTTCGTCACCGAGCCCAACTGAGTCCGTCGTCCCGGCCGCTTCACCCGGACGGTCGCGGTCGGGCTCCTCAGCTCCAAAGGACGTCAGACGTGTGCGCCCCAGTCCAGCGGCGGGTGGGTCAGGGCTCCTGGTCGGGGGTGCGGGTGAAGACGAACGTGGCGAGGTCGAGGGCGACCGCCCGGCCGGCCTCGTCGCGGACGACGGTGAGGATCTCGCCGTCCTGGGCGCCGCTGCGGCCCCGCCAGCGGTCCCGGCCCTCGGGGGTGAACCGGAGCACCGGCTCGCCGACCCGGCCGGCCCACAGGTCGCCCGCCTCGTCGGCGCGGAACTCGAATTCGGTGCCCATCCACCACCAGCGGCCGGTCAGCTCGGCCAGTTCCTCGGCGGGCGGCGTGGCGGCCGGCCGCCACGGCGTCACCGGCTCCGGCTCGGTGTCGAGCACGAGGGTGAGCAACTGCCGGGCGAGCCCGCCGAGGTGACCGGAACGCAGGCCGTACGAGTTGGCGTAGCCGACCACCGCGGTACGGCTCGGCCGGTGCACGGCCAGCGCGGCGACGTACCCGGGCATCGAGCCGCCGTGACCCACGTAGACCCGGTCGCCGACCCGGTCGAGCTCGACCCCGAGGCCGTGCCCGCCGGTCCATGAGTCAAGGTCGCTGATCACCACGGGCGCGCACATCTCGGTCAGCGTCTCCGGTGCGAGCACGGCCGGCGCGGGGTCGGCGAGGAACGCCGCCCAGCGGCCCAGGTCCGTCACGGTGGACCAGAGCTGCCCGGCCGGTGCCATCGCCCCGGTGTCGGTACGCGGCTCCTCCCGCAGCGTGTCGTGCCAGGGGTGCACCACGTAGCCCCGGGCGTACGGCTCGGTGGCGTGATAGGTGGTGCGGTCCATGCCGAGCGGCGTCAGGATCCGCTTCCGCATCAGCTCCGCCCAGGGGGTGCCGGTGACCCGTTCCAGCACCCCGCCGAGCAGTCCGTAGGCGAGGTTGGAGTAGTGGTACGCCCGGTGCGGCGGGTACGCGATCTTGTCGGGGGTCAGCCCGGCGACCAGCGCGGCCAGGTCGGCGCCCTCGGTCCGCTCCCACCACTGCCCGTCCGGTTCCCGTTGCAGCCCGCCGGCGTGCCCGAGCAGTTGGCGCAGGGTGAGCGCGCCGACCGGCGTGCCGGGCAGATGCCGCTCCAGCGGGTCGTCCAGGGCGAGCCGGCCGGCGTCGCGCTCCTGCATGACCAGCGTCGCCGTCATGGTCTTGCTGATCGAGCCGAGCCGGTACTGCAGGTCGGCGTCGGGGCGTGGGTGGTCGCCGGCGGCGGCGAGGTGGGCGAGCGTCCCGTCGCGGACCACGCCCAGCGTCAGCGACGGCGCGTGGCCGGTCGACTGTGCCTGCGCGACCAGCGCGTCGACCTGGCGGACGGTCTCGGGCAGCAGGGTCACGGGGTCCTCCTCGGTGGGTCGCGGTGGGTCGCCGCCGAGCTTACTGATCATGGGGTTCGTCGGGGGGTGCGTACGCGTGTCACCATCGGGTGGTGGACGCCGTGGTGTGGATCGTGTTGGGTGTGCTGTTGGGCGTCGCCGAGATCTTCACGACGACCCTTTTCCTGATCATGTTCGCGGCCGGCGCGTTCGCCGCCGCCGGGGCTGCCGCGTTGGGCGCCCCGGTCGCGGTGCAGGCGCTGGTGTTCGCCGTGGTGTCGGTGCTCTCGGTTGCGGTCGTCCGGCCGGTCATCAGGCAGCACGGACGCAGCGCGCTGGAGACCGGCGACCAGGCGTTCGGGGTGGAGGCGCTGGAGGGCGCCACCGCGCTGGTGCTGGAGCGGGTCGACGACGGACGCGGCCTGGTCAAGATCGACGGTGAGTTGTGGAGCGCGCGGGCGTACGACGCGACGCAGTCGTTCGAACCCGGTGAGCGGGTGCAGGTGATCAAGGTCCGGGGCGCCACCGCCCTGGTGTGGCAGGACGACATTTCCTCCCCCGGCGAGTTGCCGGAAGCGAAAAGGTGAGCGGTATGGAGTTTGCAGCGGTCCTGTTGGTGGCCGTGGCGCTGATCGTCGTGGTGACGCTGGCCAAGGCGGTACGCATCGTGCCGCAGCAGCGTCAGGACGTGGTGGAGCGGCTCGGAAAGTACAAGCGCACCTTGAATCCGGGCCTGAACCTGCTGGTCCCGTTCGTCGACGCGGTGCGCACCAAGGTCGACATGCGTGAGCAGGTGGTCAGCTTCCCGCCGCAGCCGGTGATCACCTCGGACAACCTGGTCGTGTCGATCGACACGGTCCTCTACTTCAAGGTCGTCGACTCGGTCCGGGCCACCTACGAGATCTCGAACTTCCTCCAGGCCATCGAGCAGCTCACCGTCACCACGCTGCGTAACGTGATCGGTTCGCTCGACCTGGAGCGGGCGCTGACCAGCCGCGAGGAGATCAACCGGCACCTGTCGGGGGTGCTGGACGAGACCACCGGCCGGTGGGGCATCAAGGTGACCCGGGTCGAGATCAAGGCGATCGAGCCGCCGCCGAGCATCCGTGACTCGATGGAGAAGCAGATGCGCGCCGAGCGGGACCGCCGGGCGGCGATCCTCAACGCGGAGGGGCACAAGCAGTCGCAGATCCTCACCGCCGAGGGTGAGAAGCAGGCCGCGGTGCTGCGTGCCGACGGTGACCGGCAGGCCCGGATCCTCCAGGCCGAGGGTCAGGCCAAGGCGATCCGGACCGTCTTCGACGCGATCCACCAGGCCAACCCGAGCCAGAAGGTGCTCGCCTACCAATACCTCCAGGCGCTGCCGCAGATCGCCAACGGCAGCGCGAACAAGGTCTGGATCGTCCCGGCCGAGCTGACCAAGGCGCTGGAGGGGATGGGCGGCGCCCTCGGCGGGCTGAGCCGGATGGTCGGCGACGAGCCGGCGCCGGAGGCGGCCGACCACGCCAGCGAGGTGGAGCGCGAGGCCGCGGAGGCGGCACAGGCCGCGGCCGCGGCGGCCCAGCAGATCCACGACGAGGTACGCGTCGCCGAGGCGCAGGTTACCGGCGGCCAGGGCCCGCAGGGGCTGCCCGCCCCGGAGCCGGTCTCCCCGGAGAGTCTGGTCAACGACCCGTCGGACCAGCGCGCACGCGGCTGATCCGGCGGCCGTCGGGAGCCGGACGGCAAATGCGAGAAACACTCATGCGGCGTCCCGGCGCCTGCCACGATCGGTCTGACGGACGGGTGGTGGCCAGGAGCCGGGGCGCCGGATGCGTCCCGCGCCGCCCGTCAGAGCGAGCGAGGTGACCATGGACCCGGCGAAGCGGCTCTTCTCCAGCACCCCTGTCCCGGGCGCGCACGACCCCCCCGGTCCGCTGGGCACCCGACGTAGCGGCGGGGGGTTCGGCGTCCTGCCCTTCGTCGGCGACCCGGGGCCCGCGGCGCCGGCGACCAACGCGAGCTGGGCCTGGTCGCTGCGGCGCTTCGCCCGCGCGTCGGTCTGGTTGTTCCCCGTGTACGCGGTCCTCTACGGCGTGGTGGCGATGGCCAGCGACGGCGGGGTGGGCAACGACCCCTACCCGGCCGACGGCCGGCCGCTCTACCTGGTGGGCTGGGTGGCCGCGGTCTGGCTGGGCCTGCTCGCCCTGCTGGCGTTGACCGGGCTGCTCGCCGCCACCCGTAGCCGCCGGGTGGCCGTCGCCGGGCTGCTGATCAGCATCGCCGGCACCGTGCTGATGCTGCCCTTCGCCGGGCTGGCCGAACAGACCGCGGTCTTCGGCACCACCGCCCGGATGCTGGTCCTGGTCGGCGCGACCTTCTACAGCCTCGGCTGGCTGTTCACCGGGTGGTCGGTGGCCCGCTCCGGGTTGTTCGCCATGGGCGACGGGGTGATGCTCATGATCGCCGCGCCGCTGCTCGGCCTCGGTGGTGCCCTGGTCGGCTCGCTGCAGACCTTCGGCGCCATCTTCGTACTGATCTCGGGGATCGGCATCGGCTACCGGTCCGGCCGGCTGGTCCCCGCGGCGATCGCCCGCGATGCCGCCACCGCCAGCGTCGCCACCCCGACCGGCGGCCCCCAGGGCCCCCTCTCCGCCGCCTGACGGCCCCGCACCCAGCCGCTGATCAGAAGTTCGCGTCGGGGCGCGGCCCCGAATGACGCAAACCTCTTGATCAAGCCCGGGGGGTGGTGCGGGGGCGGAAAAGGCGAGGAGGGGGACGAGGGGGAGGGGAGGGGACGGGAGGGGTGTGGGACGGAGAGATGACTGGCAGGTCACCGTGAGTTAGCTGACAATCGCGTGCCGGGGTGGGCCGCCGCCCGGATCCGTGGCAATCCTGGACAGCATGCCCCGACCCCGGTCGCCGCTGTCGCGGCTCTTCACCGTGCTGCTCGCCGGCCTGTTGGCCGGTCTTGTCCTCGCGGTTGCCGCGCTGCCGGGCAACCTGCTCGCCGGGGTCGCCACCAAGGCTGCCCTCGGGGCGTACGACGAGCTGCCGGCGGCGCTGCGCACGCCGGTCACCCCGCAGCGTTCCTACCTCTACGCCAACGACGGCAATACGCTGCTCACCACGTTCTACGACGTCAACCGCACCGACGTGCCGCTGGCCGAGATCGCCCCGGTGATGCGGCAGGCGATCGTCGCGGCGGAGGACCGGCGCTTCTACTCGCACGGCGGCGCCGACCTGCGGGGCCTGGCCCGCGCCCTGGTCGCCAACGTGACCGGCGGTTCGGCGCAGGGCGGCTCGACGCTGACCATGCAGTACGTCCGCAACGTACTCAAGACCGACCCCAGCCGCACCGCCGCCGAGCGGCAGGCGGCCACCGAGCAGACCGTCGGGCGCAAGATCCAGGAGATCCGGTACGCCACCGCGCTGGAGGACTCCCTCAGCAAGGACGAGATCCTCAACCGCTACCTGAACATCGCGTACTTCGGCTCCGGGGCGTACGGCATCGCGGCGGCCAGCCAGCGCTACTTCGGCAAGGCGCCGGCCGACCTGACCCTCGGCGAGGCCGCCCTGCTCGCCGGCCTGGTCCAGTCCCCGGACGCGTACAGCCCGATCGACGGTGACAGGAACGCGGCGCTGGACCGGCGTGGGTACGTGCTCGACGCGATGGTCGCCACCGGCGCGATCACCGAGACCGAGGCCGCGCGGGCGCGGGCCGAGAAGGTGACGCTGCACCCCACCGCCCAGCCCAACGGTTGCGTGGCCACCCAGACCGACGACGCCGGTTTCTTCTGCGACTACCTCCGCCGCTGGTGGCTGGAGCAGCCCGCCTTCGGCGCCACCGCGGAGGAGCGGGAGCAGGCGCTGCGCCGGGGCGGCTACCGGGTGGTCACCTCGCTCGACCCCGACGTGCAGGCCACCGCCGTCAGCCAGGCCCGCAAGGTCTACGCCGACGACAACAAGCGCGCGCTGCCGATCGCGGCGATCGAGCCGGGCACCGGCCGGGTGCTGGCGATGGCGGTCAACCGCCAGTACGGCGTGGCGGACAAGCAGACCGTCAACCCGCTGATCTCCGGCGGCGGCAGCGTCGAGGGCTACCAGGCCGGCTCGACGTTCAAGCTGTTCACCATGCTCGCCGCGCTGGAGGCCGGCAAGCCCCTCTCCACCGGCTTCGACGCCCCCAGCCGCCTGCCCACCCGGTACGCCGCGGATGGCGAGGGCAGCTGTGACGGCAGGTGGTGCCCGGTCAACGCCAACCCCGAGCGGATGGACGGCTACCGGATGATGTGGGACGGCTTCGGCCGCTCGGTCAACACCTACTTCGTCTGGCTGGCCGAGCAGGTCGGCGAGGACAAGGTGGTGGAGATGGCGCAGCGCCTGGGCATCACCTTCCGCGCCGAGGCAGACGCCGCCTTCGCCGCGAACGACGCCGCCAACTGGGGCGCGTTCACCCTCGGCGTGGCCGCCACCACCCCGCTGGACCTGGCCAACGCGTACGCCACCGTGGCCGCCGAGGGGATGTACTGCACCCCGACGCCGGTGCAGTCGGTGACCGCGCCGGACGGCACGACGGTGCCGGTCGGCCAGCCGTCCTGCAAGCAGGTGCTGGAGCCCGACGTGGCCCGGGCCGCCACCGACGCGGCGCGCTGCCCGGTCGGCCAGCAGTCCGCGTACGGCCAGTGCAACGGCGGTACGGCCAGCGGGGTGGACCGGATCGTGGGCCGCCCGGTCGCCGGCAAGACCGGCAGCTCGGAGAAGAACGCCACCGAGACCTTCGTCGGGTTCACCCCGCAGGTGGCGGCCGCCGGGATCGCCGCCAACCCGGACGACCCGAGCGACCTGGTCGGTGCCCCCGTGCAGTCGCAGGTGATCGCGGCGGTCGCCCGGACCATCCGCACCGCGGTCGACGGCGAGCCGGTACGCGACTTCGCCGCGCCGAGCCGCGAACTGGCCGGCAACCCGCAGCGCCCCGAGCCGCCCCGGCCCTCCCCGCGGCCGACCGGGCCCTCGCAGCAGCAGGACCAGGGCCTCCCGCCCGACGTCCTCCGCTGGCTCCAGAACCGCCGCGGCTGACCCGTCGACCTGAGATCTTGGACAGTTACCGTTCCCTCGGGACGGTAACTGTCCAAGATTCACGGAGTCGGGATGCGGGCCGCCGCGGAACATGCCCGGTCAAGGTCCGCCGCGACCGATTTCCGGTCGGCCTCGCCGTCGAGCACCACGAATCCGGCGAACTCGGGCAGCGCCCGGTAGGCGGCGTCCAGCGCGGTCAGGTGGCCCAATTCCTCGGTGTCGATACCCCGCTCGCGCACCCGCCGCTGCGCCAGCGCCGGCGGCACCGCCAGGAAGCAGACCAGGTCGGGCCGGGGGAACAGCGCGTACGCCGTCCGGACCAGACGCACACCCCGGTCGCCGCGGGCCCGCATGATCACGTACTGGCACCAGGTCCAGCGGTCCATCACCCCGACCCGCCCGGACAGCCGGGCGCCGACCACCGCCCGGGCGAGGGCCAGCCAGCGCACCGTGGCCTCCAGCGCCGGGTAGAGGCGCCGGCCGAACAGGTGCACGCCGTCGCGTCGGCCCAGCCGGTGCGCGAGCGCGTTCCACAGCGGGCGGCCGCCGGCGTTCTCGAAGTATGTGGCCGGGACGCCGCGTTCGGACAGCCGCCGGGCCAGCGCCCGGGCCTGCGTCGACTTGCCGGAGCCGTCGACCCCCACCAGCGCGATGATCACGGAACGGCCCATACCCCGGCACGCTAACCGGCGCGGGCAAGAAAAGTCTCGGGCGAGGTTGTCGGGAACCGTCGTTCCGCTCCGACCCACCGGTGAGAGCGCCCACCGGAGGCGCCACACCGTGCGGAGAGGTCACCATGCGCAAGATCGTCTACTGGGTCCACCAGTCCGTCGACGGCTTCATCGAGGGCCCGAACGGGGAGTTCGACTGGCCGTCGATGGGGCCGGAACTGTCCGCGTACTCCCTGGAGCTGACCGACCGGGCCGGCGCCTTCGCCTACGGACGCAAGGTCTGGGAGATGATGTCCTCGTACTGGCCGCGCGCCGAGTCGATGTCGACCGACCCGCACGACCTGGCCTTCGCGCCGATCTGGCGGCGGACCCCGAAGGTGGTCGTCTCCCGGACGCTGACCGAGGCCGAGTGGGACGCCCGGGTGGTCGGCGGCGGGGACCTCGCCAAGGAGGTCACCGCGCTCAAGGAGCAGCCCGGCGGGGATCTGCTGCTCACCGGCGGCGCCGGCGCCGCCGCGGCGCTGACCGCGCTCGGCCTGATCGACGAGTACCAGGTGTTCGTGCACCCGGTCGTGCTCGGCGGCGGCCGGCCGGTCTTCCCCGGCGGCGCGGAGCGCCTGGACCTGCGGCTGGCCGGGACGCGCGTCTTCGACGGCCGAACCGTGCTGCTGCGCTACACCCGCCAGGCGGGGTGAGCGTGGCCCGGGTCGCCCCGCCGACCCGCCCCGGCCGCCACGCCACGGGCACCCGGCAGAATCGTCGGGTGCCCGTCCACCAGATCACCGACCCTGACGACGACCGGATCGCCGACTACCGTGCGCTGACCGACGTCGAGCTGCGTACCCGCTGGGAGCCCCCGCACGGGCTCTTCATCGCCGAGGGGGAGCTGGTGCTGCGGCGGGCGCTGCGCGCCGGCTACCCCGCCCGGTCGTACCTGATCGACGCCAAGCGGGTCGACCAGCTCGCCGACCTCGACACCGGCGGCGCGCCGGTCTACGCGGCCACCCCGGACGTGCTCCAGCGGGCCACCGGCTTCCACGTGCACCGGGGCGTGCTCGCCTCGTTCCGTCGCAAGCCGCTGCCGGCCGCCGCCGAGGTGCTGGCCGCCGCCCGCCGGGTGGTGATCCTGGAGGACGTCAACAACCACACCAACCTCGGCGCGATCTTCCGGGCCGTGGCCGGGCTCGGGGTGGACGCGGTGCTGCTCTCCCCGACCTGTGCCGACCCGCTCTACCGGCGCAGCGTACGGGTCAGCATGGGCGAGGTCTTCGCCGTTCCGTACGCGAAACTGGAGCCCTGGCCGGACGCGCTCGCCGAGGTGCGGGCGGCCGGTTTCACCGTGCTGGCGATGACCCCGGCCCCGGACGCGGTGCCGATCCAGCGCCTCGACGCCGCCCCGCGCGCCCGCGCGGCGCTGCTGCTGGGCGCGGAGGGCGCCGGGCTGACCCGGGCCGCGATGGACGCCAGCGACGCCCGGGTGGTCATCCCGATGCGCCGCGGCGTCGATTCGCTCAACGTGGCCGCGGCCACGGCGGTGGCCTGCTGGGAGCTGGGCCGCGACGACCCGCTCTGACGATGGGCGGGTGGTCGTCGTACGGGGTGACGGACGGTAGCGTGTCGCCCGTGTTCCCTACCGTGCGTGAGGTGCTGGCGCTGGACCCCGTCCGCCACGGCGCGCCGCGCCTGGTCGCCGGGGACGCCGGCCTGGACCGGCCGGTCCGCTGGGTGCACGTCGCCGAGGTGCCCGACATCGCCACCCTGCTCGGCGGCGGCGAGCTGGTGCTCACCACCGGCATCGGGCTGCCCACCGACGACGCCGGCCTGCGCGCCTTCATCGGCGATCTGGCCGACGTCGGTGTCTCCGGGCTGGTGGTCGAGCTGGGCCGCCGGTACCTCAACGGGGTGCCCCGGGTGATGGCGGCCGCCGCCGAGCGACGCGGCCTGCCCCTGGTCGAGCTGCGCAGGACCACCCCGTTCGTCCGGATCACCGAGGCGGTGCACGCGCTGATCGTCGACGCCCGGCTCACCGAGCTGCGCGCCACCGAGGAGATCCACCAGCGCTTCACCGAGCTGTCGGTCGAGGGCGCCGGGCCGGACGAGGTGGTGCGGCAGGCCGCCGAGCTGGCCGGCTGCCCGGTGGTGCTGGAGAACATGTCCCGGCAGGTCCTCGCGTACGACCCGGCGGGGGAGAGCGCCGAGCTGCTGCTGGACGGCTGGGAGCAGCACTCCCGGCGGATCCGCCCGGCCGGGCGGACCGCGTACGACGCGGACCGTGGCTGGCTGGTGACCACTGTCGGCGCCCGGGGGCAGGACTGGGGACGGCTGCTGCTGCGCTGGCCCGGCGGGGGCGACCTGACCGCCGGCGGCACGCTCGGTGGCCGTCCGGCGGGCACCCCGCCCACCCGGCTGACGATCCTGGTGGAGCGGGCCGCCTCCACCCTGGCGCTGGGCCGGCTGATTCGGCGCGACGCCGAGGGCCTGGAACGGCAGATCCACCGCACCCTGCTCACCGCCCTGCTCGACCACTCCCGCCCGGTCGACGAGGTCGCGCTGCGTGCGCGGGCGCTCGGCGTCCCACTCGAACGCCGCCACCTGGTCGGGGTGATGGTCCGGCACCGCCTCGACGACCCCGCCGCCGAGGCGGGCGGGCCGGGGGAGAGCGGCCGGTCGGCCGAGGCCGCCCCGGAAGCCGGCCCGGCGCGCCTGCGGGAGCTCGCCGAGGCGGTGGGGCAGGCGCTGCGGGAGGCGAAGCTGACCGCGCTGACCAGCGCCGTCGACGACCACGCGGTGGGCGCGCTGCTCGCCCTGCCGGACGCGACCGCGGAGGAACGCGCGCTGACCGCGTTTGCCACCGCCCTGCGCCGGATCCGGCTCGACATCGCCCCGGCCCGCCCGGTTCCGGGTCGCGCGGAGGCGGGCCCGGGTCGGTTGGTCCCAGGTCAGGTGGAGGCGGGCTCGGGTCGGTTGGTTCCGGGCCGCGTGGAGACCGGACCCGCCGGGGTGGCCCCGGGCCGGGCGGAGGTCGGCTTCCGGCCGGTGGTCGCGGGCATTCTGCCGGACGCGGTGATCGTCGCCGCCGGATCCGGGGTGGGCAGCCTGCGGGAGGCGCGGCGTTCGCTGATCGAGGCCCGGCAGATCGCCGACGCCGCCCGGCGGGATCGCCGTGACCTGCCCATCTTCCGGCTGCCGCACGTCGGGCTCGCCGGGCTGCTGCACCTGCTGCGGGACGAGCCCCGGGTGCAGACCTTCGTCGAGCGGGAACTCGGCGCGTTGCTCGCCCACGACGCCCAGCACCCCCGGGAACAACTGCTCGGCACGCTCCGGGCGTACCTCGAACAGGGCCGCAACAAGTCGGCGGCGGCCGGCGTCGCGCACCTGTCCCGGCCGGCGTTCTACGAGCGGCTGGCCCGCATCGCCCGCATCCTCGACGTCGACCTGGACTCGGTCGAGGCCTGCCTCTCCCTCCACGTGGCCCTGCTCGCCCTCGACGCCATCCGCACCCACTAACCCACCCCACCAGCCAGTCCCGGCCCACCCCACCAGCCAGTCCCGGCCCAGCCCGTCCCGTCCCAGCCCGTCCCAGCCCAGCCCCGGGCCGTCGATCATGAAGTTAGCGGGGACGAACCGGTCGAATCGCACCGCTAACCTCATGATCAACGGGCGCTGGGGTTCGGGTGCTGGGGTTCGGGGCGGCGGGGTGGTCAGGTGAGGGCGGTGAGGGCCTTGGCGTAGGGGGCCGGGATGAAGTTCGGGCCGCCGGGGGTGAAGACGTCCGAGGTCGCCGCCGCCGACCAGGCGGTCTCCGGGACCGCGTCGACCAGGGCGCGGACCACCGGGGCGTCGCGCCACTGCTCCTGCTCGGCGAGCAGGCTCAGCGCCACCACCGACTCCTCCACCTCACCGACGCACTCGAACGGCTTGTGCCCGTCGACGCCGAGGAGTTCCCGGTAGCCGGGGATCTGCGCCGGGTCGGCCAGCAGGTCGCCGCCGAAGATCCGCACGACCCGCTCGCGCGGCATGAACGGCGCCAGGGCCAGGAAGACGAACCGGCACTTCGGGCAGTTCCGGCACCAGCGCTCGCTGGCGTCGCGCAGCTTGAACGCGGCGTTGCAGCTGGTCACGACCGCGTCGTACCGGTCGATCCCGGCGAAGAGCCGGGCGATGTGCAGCTCCGACAGCGAGCGCAGCAGCGAGAAGTACGGCTCGGTGAGGCCGGCGTGCTCGCTCAGCGCCGCCCGCAGCAGCCCCTCCGCCTCGACGCCCTTGGACCACTGGTGGTTGATCTCGTGACCGTTCCAGACCAGGTTCGGGTCGGACGCGGAGCGCTCGTTGGACATCACCACCGGCCCGAGCCCGTGCAGCACGGCGGTGGCGACCGCGATCAGCGAGTTGATCGCGGTGACCGGGATGTGGCCGTTGAGCGCGCCGGCCGCGTTGAGGTCGAACAGCACCGGGTCGATCCGCCGGCGGGCCGCCAGCGGGGTGAGCCCGGACGCCTCGTTCACCGAGACGATCACGTGGTTGGGGTTGACCGAGAACGGCACGGGATCGAAGCCGGCCCGGCGCAGCGCCTCCAGGCTGACGATGGAGTCCTTGCCTCCGCCGACGGCGGACAGCGGCCGGCGGTCCGAGTCGTCGTACACCCGGGGCGGGGCGACCTCGCCGGCCGGCAACTCCGGGCGCAGCTCCAGCACGTGCGGGAGCTGGTTGCGGTACGCGTACTCGGCCAGGCCCTTGGTGTAGACGGCGGTGACCAGCTCGGCGGCGGCCGGGCCCAGCGGCGCCGGCAACACCAGCCGGCGCGGCGCGGCGGCCTTGTAGTAGCTGACCCCGGCGATCACGTGCAGCAGCTCCAGGACCCGGGTGAGGGAGGCCGCGGTCTCG
The DNA here is from genome assembly GCF_040642975.1 of Micromonospora sp. NPDC047548. NCBI lineage: Bacteria > Bacillati > Actinomycetota > Actinomycetes > Micromonosporales > Micromonosporaceae > Micromonospora > Micromonospora sp. NPDC047548. The sequence goes on along the minus strand of NZ_JBEYTI010000025.1, from coordinate 51,072 downwards.
TCGGAGGCCGGCTCGGCCGGCAGGGGCAGGGTGATCGCCTCGGTGAACCGCTGCTCGCCGTCCGGGCCGGTCAGGGCGTAGTCGAACAACACCTCGCCGGTGGCGAAGTCGATCGAGTAGGACGGGAAGGTGAAGGCGTCCATCCGCCGGAGCTGCTCGTTGGGCACACGCCATACTAGGCCCTGGTTCGTCCGGCCGTGTCCGGCTGCGCCGGACCGTGCCCCGTGCAACGCCGTCGAGACCCCCGAGGAGAGAGCCCGTGCGCCTGTCTGACCTGCGCGGACGTACCGTCGCCGTCTGGGGGGCCGGCCGCGAGGGCCGGGCCGCCGTGACCGCCATCGCCGCGCACGGCCCGGCCGACCTGGTCGCCGTCGACGACAGCGCCAACTTCCTCACCCTGCCCTGGGAGGGGCCGCTCGCCGAGGCCGCGCCCCTGGTCACCGGCGCGGAGGGCTTCGACCGGCTGGCCGCCGCCGACGTCGTGGTCCGCTCCCCGGGCGTGCCGCAGACCCACCCCTGGCTGGTGGAGCTGCGCCGCCGCGGGGCCACCGTCACCCAGGGCACCGCGCTCTGGATGGCCGACCACGCCGACCGGACCATCGGGGTCACCGGCAGCAAGGGCAAGAGCACCACGTCCAGCCTGATCAGCCATCTGCTCGCCGCGGTCGACCGGCCCAACGTCTTCGGCGGCAACATCGGGGTGCCGACCCTCGACCTGCCCGAGGCCGACCTGTACGTGCTGGAGCTGTCCAGCTACCAGTGCAGCGACCTGATCGACTCGCCCCGGGTCGCCGTGGTCACCGCGCTCTTCCCCGAGCACCTGGACGCGCACGGCGGCGAGGCGGAGTACTACCGGGACAAGCTCAACCTGCTGGCCTACGGCCCGCGCACCGTGGTGGTCAACGGCGCCGACCCGCGGCTCGCCCTCGAACTGGGCGACCGGGCCGCCGTGCGCGCCGGCCGGCCCGACACCGCCAACGTGGCCACCGGCCCCGACGGCACGCCCTGGTTCCACCTGGCCGACCAGCCGCTCTTCCCGCGCGCCGTGCTGCCGCTGGTGGGCCGGCACAACGAGGGCAACCTCTGCGTCGCGCTGGCCGTGCTCGACGCGCTCGACGTGGACGTGGTGGCCCGCAAGGACACCCTCGCGATCGCGGTCGCCGAGTTCCAGGGGCTGGCCCACCGGCTCACCGAGATCGCCGACCCGTCCGGCCTCACCTTCGTCGACGACACCCTCGCCACCAGCCCGTACGCGGCGATGCACGCGATCGACGCGTACGAGGGGCGGCCGCTGACGGTGATCGTCGGTGGCACCGACCGGGGCCTGGACTACACCCCGTTGCGCGAGCACCTGGCCGAGCGGGAGATCACCGTGATCGGCATCCCGGACAGCGGCCCCCGCATCGTCGAGGCGCTGGCCGGGCTGCCGGCGGTGCGTACCGAACTTGCCGAGGACCTGGTCGCGGCGGTCGGGCTGTCCCGCAAGCTCACCCCGTCCGGCGGAGTGGTGCTGCTCTCGCCGGCCGCGCCCAGCTACGGGCGGTTCCGTAACTTCGAGCACCGCTCCGAGGTCTTCGCCCGGGCAGTCGCCGACACCGCGCGGTGACCGCCACGCGGGGCCGCGGCCACCCTGGCGACCGCCACCGACGGCAAGGTGTAGCTGGTGCCTGACGGCCGCTCCCCGCCCCGCCCGGGCGGGGTCGGGTCGGTCAGCCGAGCACCTCGTGCAGGGCGCGCATCGCGCGGATCGCCGAGCGGATCTCCTGGAGGTAGCGCCCCGGGGTGAGGGTCGGCTCGGGCAGCCGGGTCAGGTCGGGCAGGGCTGGGTCGGTGCCGACGGTCTCGATCCCGCAGCCGTACGGCACGGCGAGGGTGCGCAGCGCGTCGCAGTGCTGGAACGGCACGTAGATCGGCGCGGTCACCATCAGCACCGGGTCGCCGGGGGAGAGCCGGACGTGCCCGGCCCAGAACCGCTGGGTGTCCGCGGTGTGCGCGCGCCGCCGCTCTGGCTCGCTGGACGGGGCGGCGAGCACCCGGACCGGCGGCAGCCCGTCCGGGCGGTAGGTCCGCGAGGACCAGGAGTGGTGCGGGTGGCCGGTGTCGTGCCCGTCCTCCTCGCTCGGCGCGGCGATCCCGAGGACCCGGCGGACCGCCGCGTCGAGCGCGTCCACCTCGGTGTCGGCCTCGATCCCCGCCCCGGCCAGCACGGCCCGCTCCACCTCGGACAGTGGCCGGAAGCTGCCGAGCACGGCCACCTCCCCGGCCACCGCCGGGCCGTGCCGCACCAGGTGGGCGGCGTACGCGACGCGCCGCAGGCAGGCGTGCGCCAGCCCACCCAGGACCACCAGGTGGGCGTACCGGGGGTGGGTCGGTGGCACCGGGCGGACCAGGCCGAGCGCCTCGGCGGTGGCGAGCACCTGCCCGGCTGTGCCGGGGTCGAGGGCGGGCTCCCGCGCCTCGGGGCGTTCCCGGCCACCCCGGAAGTCCCAGTGCCGGGCGGAGAAGTCGTCCAGCCCGGCCAGCACGGCCGCCAGGTCGCCGGCCGGCCAATCGCCGCCGAACCGGGCGACCAGCGCGCGCAGGGGCGGGGACGCCACCCAGGCGTGCACCCCCCGGGCGATCTGCGCCGGCGAGGCGCCCGCCGAACCGGTCGGCAGCGCCACGTCCGCGATCCGCACCACCGGATCGTACCGGCGGCGGACGGGTCGGACGGCGGACCCGACGAGCGGGCATCACCATCCCGCTGCCGGGTCGCAGAAATCGTGATCCGTCCCGGAAACCGCACCAGGCGGGTTGACGCGCTGTCAGGCCGCCACCCCGGCTGCGCTACACAGTGGCAGTTGTCCCTGTCGGCGGGCGGTGGAAGCGTGCGAGGAACGTGAATCCGCCGCCGCTGAAGGGTGCGACGATGACCTCCGACGACCTGCTGGCCCGACACCGGGCCGTGCTCCCGTCCTGGATGCCGCTCTACTACGCCGAGCCGATCGAGCTGGTCTCCGGCTCGGGTCGCCGGGTGACCGACGCGCAGGGCCGCAGCTACCTGGACTTCTTCGGCGGCGTGCTGACCAACATGATCGGCTACGACATCCCGGAGATCCGGGAGGCGGTCGAGCGGCAGCTGCGCACCGGGATCGTGCACAGCTCGACGCTCTACCTGATCCGCCAGCAGGTCGAGCTGGCGGAGAAGGTCGCCCGGCTCTCCGGCATCCCGGACGCCCGGGTCTTCTTCACCAACTCGGGCACCGAGGCGAACGAGGCCGCCCTGCTGGTCGCCACCAATTACCGCCGCTCGCACCAGATCCTGGCGGTGCGCAACAGCTACCACGGCCGGTCGTACGCGGCGATGGGCGTCACCGGCAACCGCAGCTGGTCGGCGAGCGCGCTCAACCCGCTCCAGGTGGCCTGGCTGCACTCCGGGGAGCGGCTGCGCGGCCTGCTGGCCCGCCTCGACGAGGCCGACCGGATCGACGCGGCGGCGGAGGATCTGCGTGAGGTCCTCGCCACCCAGACCGCCGGCGACGTGGCCTGCCTGATCGCCGAGCCGATCCAGGGCGTGGGCGGCTTCGTGGCCCCGCCGGACGGGCTCTTCGCCGCCTGGAAGAAGGTCCTCGACGAGCACGGCATCCTGTTGATTTCCGACGAGGTGCAGACCGGTTGGGGGCGGACCGGCGAGCACTTCTGGGGCTACCAGGCGCACGGAGTCACCCCGGACCTGCTCACCTTCGCCAAGGGCATCGGCAACGGCTTCGCCCTCGCCGGCGTGGTCGGCCGGGCCGACGTGCTGGAGTCGGTGCCGGCGATCAGCTTCTCCACCTTCGGCGGCAACCCGGTCTCCACCGCCGCCGGCAACGCCGTCCTGGACTACCTGCGCGACCACGACCTGCAGGCCAACGCGGCCCGGACCGGCGCGATCCTCGCCGACGGCCTGCGTGCCGCCGTGGCCGGCCTCGACTGCGTCGCCGAGGTACGCGGCAAGGGGCTGATGCTCGGTGTCGAGTTCGTCCGTCCGGGCACCCTGGACCCGGATCCGGCGCTGGCCACCCGGGTGTTCGAGGCGTGCCGGGCCGGTGGCCTGCTGGCCGGCAAGGGCGGCCTGCACGGCAACGTGCTGCGGATGGGCCCGCCGCTGACCCTGACCGAGGACGAGGCCCGCGAGGGCCTGGCCATCCTGGCCGACGCCATCCGCTCCTGCGCGGCCGAGGTGTCCGGGTGAACGACATCGGGCACTTCGTCGACGGCAAGCGGGTCTCCGGTGGCGCGCAGCGGCGCGGGGACGTCTTCGACCCGGCCACCGGCCGGCGTACCGGGCAGGTGGAGCTGGCCTCGGCCGCGGACGTCGCGGTCGCGGTGGAAGCGGCCGAGCGGGCCGCGCGGAGCTGGCGGGACGCCTCGCTGGCCAGGCGCACGGCGGTGCTGTTCGCCTTCCGGGAGCTGGTCCACGCCCGCCGCGACCGGCTCGCCGAGGTGATCACCGCCGAGCACGGCAAGGTGCTCGCGGACGCCGCCGGCGAGGTGCAGCGCGGCCTGGAGGTGATCGAGTACGCCTGCGGCATCCCCGCCGCGCTGCGCGGCGGGTTCAGCGAGAACGTCTCCACCGAGGTCGACTCGTACAGCATCCGGCAGCCGCTGGGCGTGGTGGCGGTGATCTCGCCGTTCAACTTCCCGGTGATGGTGCCGCTGTGGTTCGTGCCGGTGGCGGTGGCCTGCGGCAACGCGGTGGTGCTCAAGCCGAGCGAGAAGGACCCGAGCGCGGCCCTGCTGCTGGCCGGGTGGTTCGCCGAGGCGGGCCTGCCCGACGGGGTGCTGAACGTGGTCAACGGCGACAAGGAGGCGGTCGACGCGCTGCTGGACCACCCGTCGGTGAAGGCGGTGTCGTTCGTCGGCTCCACCCCGGTCGCCCGGTACGTGCACCAGCGCGGCGCGCTGGCCGGCAAGCGGGTGCAGGCGCTCGGCGGGGCGAAGAACCACATGGTGGTGCTCCCGGACGCCGACCTGGACCTGGCCGCCGACGCGGCGGTCAATGCCGGCTTCGGCTCGGCGGGGGAGCGGTGCATGGCGATCTCGGCGCTGGTCGCGGTCGAGCCGGTCGCCGACGCCCTGGTCGCGAAGATCGCGCAGCGGATGGCCGGGCTGCGCACCGGCGACGGCCGGCGCGGCTGCGACATGGGTCCGCTGGTCACCGCCGCGCACGCCGAGCGGGTCCGCTCCTACGTGGAGTCGGGCGTGACGGCCGGGGCGGTGGCGGTGGTCGACGGCCGGGACGTCACCCCGGACGGGGACTCCGGCGGCTTCTGGCTCGGCCCCACCCTCTTCGACCGGGTCACCCCGGACATGTCGATCTACACCGACGAGATCTTCGGCCCGGTGCTCAGCGTCGTCCGGGTCGGCTCGTACGACGAGGCGGTCGACCTCGTGAACGCCAACCCGTACGGCAACGGCACGGCGATCTTCACCAACGACGGCGGCGCCGCCCGCCGCTACCAGCACGAGGTGGAGGTCGGCATGGTCGGGATCAACGTGCCGATCCCGGTGCCGATGGCGTACTACTCGTTCGGCGGGTGGAAGTCCTCCCTCTTCGGCGACCTGCACGCGCACGGCGAGGACGGGGTGCGGTTCTTCACCCGGGGCAAGGTGGTCACCAGCCGCTGGCTCGATCCGCGCCACGGCGGGGTCAACCTCGGCTTCCCCACCCAGACCTGAGCAGCCGCAGCACGCCTGCCCCGGCCAGGTACGCCACCAGCGCCGGGACGGGCGTGCCGAGCGGCTCCGGCGCGCGCTGGGGGGTGGCGCTGTTGACCAGCAGCCCGCCGACGACGGCGGCGTACCCGGCAACGGTCAGCGCGGCGCGGGTCCGGCTGGTACGGCCGCCCCGCCGCCCGGGGCGGTGCCGGGCGCTGCGGGCCTCGACCGGGCCGAAGACGGCGACCAGCACGGCCAGGACCACGCCGAGCATCAACAGCCAGGGGATCCGCCAGCCCCACCAGGCGGCCGAGCCGACCTGCGGGGTGGGTAGCAGGCCGGCGGCGTCGAGCAGCCCGATCAGCAGCACGGCGGCGGTCAGGTGCCAGAGGAAGACCGTCAGCACCACGAGGTTGACCGCGATCACCGCCCGCCACGGGCGGGGCCGGCGCAGCCAGCGCTCCGCCGGGTCGCGCAGCAGCAGGATCAGCCCGAGCTGCGCGGCGGCGAGGGCGAGCAGCGCCAGGCTCGGCGGCGCGGTGTTGTCCAGCCGCTCCCCGGGCACTTTCAGCATCGCCACCGGCCACGGCCCGACGACCGTGAGCAGGACCACCGCGGCGAGGCCACCGGCCAGCAGCGCCAGCGCCACCGGGCGTGAGGTGGGCAACCGCCGCCGGCGTACGCCCGTACGGTCGGACTCCGACGGCGCGGGCGTGGCAGTCGCCGGTGGCGGCTCCGGGCTGCCCGGGGCCGTCCCGGCCGGCGGTCCGTTCGCGGCCGCGGAGCGGGCGTCGTACCAGGCGAAGCCGAGCTGGTGCACCGCGAGCCAACCGAAGAGGTAGTTGCCGCCGGCCAGGGCCGTCGGCCCGGCCAGCCGGGCGACGTCGCCCAGCGCCACCAGGCCGACCAGGACCAGCGGCGCGAGCAGCCCGTAGCGGCGGTGCAGCGCGTACATCGGCGGGGTGAGGACGACGACCACCAGGTAGGCGACCAGGAACCACAGCGGGATGGTGGCGAACCAGACCACCGTGCGCACCTGCGTGGCGTCGGCGCCGCGTAGCCGGGCCAGGGCCGCGCCGGCGGTGAGCACCAGCACCAGCGCGCTGGTGGGGCGGACCAGGCGGGCGCTGCGGTCCAGCAGCCAGCCGGCGGCGTCGCCGCCGCGGGCCTTGCGGCGGGTCAGCGAGGCGGCGTTGGCGTAGCCGCCGACCAGGAAGAAGACCGGTATCACCTGGGCCAGCCAGGTCACCGGGTATGCCCACGGCAGGTCGCCGAGCGCCGAGTGCCCGGTCGGCCTGCCGGCGGCGTCCCGGTCGATGACGGTGACACCCCAGTGACCGACGACGACCATGGTGATCGCGAGCGCGCGGAGCAGGTCGACGTAACGTTCCCGCCCGGCCGGAGTGCGCTCGGCGAGCTGGCCCAGGCGGCGCATGGGATCAGGCTATGCCAGCGCGGTCCGGCCGGTGGTGATAACGGATCGGCCGCCGGGGCTTGAAGTCGGCGCGCTCCTGCCGTAGAAATTCTTCAGTAACAACAGGCGAAATGAAGAGAACCAACGTGCCTCGAGCGGCGGACGCCACCCCCTGTCACCGGCGATCCGCCCCACCCGAACCGAGGAGAGCTGATGAACAGGCGTGACATCCTGCGGCGTACCGCCGCCGCCGGCCTGCTGGCCACCCCCGCGGCGGGCCTGCTCGCCGGCTGCGCCACCGGCGGTGGCGACGACAAGGCCGACGGCGGCACCTACAAGGGCACCAAGAGTGAGCAGAACCCCCTGGGGGTCAAGGAGGACGCGCCGCTCGAGGTGGTGATCTTCAACGGCGGCTTCGGCGAGGAGTACGCCAAGGCCCACGAGACCATGTACAAGGAGAAGTACCCGAAGGCCGCGATCAAGCACTCGGCCACGCAGGAGATCAGCAAGACCCTCCAGCCGCGGTTCGTCGACGGCACCCCGCCGGACGTGGTCAACAACTCCGGCGCGGGCCAGATCGACTTCAACGGCCTGGTCTCGCAGAACGCCATCGCCGACCTCGGCGAGCTGCTCGCCGCCCCGAGCCTCGACATCCCGGGCAAGACCGTCAAGGACACCCTGCTGCCCGGCGCGGTCGAGGTCGGCTCGTACGACGGCAAGTTCCTGGTGTTCAACTACACCTACACCGTGTACGGCATCTGGCACTCCACCAAGCTGTTCAGCGAGCGCAACTGGGCGTACGCCAAGACCTGGGACGAGCACATCGCGCTCTGCAAGCAGATCAAGGCAGCCGGCATCGCCCCCTGGACGTACGCCGGCCTGCACCCGCGCTACATGAGCTGGCCGCTGATCGCCACCGCGATCAAGTTCGGCGGGCCCTCGGTCGCCACCGCGATCGACAACCTGGAGCCGAACGCCTGGAAGTCCGACGCGATGAAGGCAGCGGCCGACGCCTGGCACCAGATCGTCAAGGACAAGTACATCCTCGAAGGCTCGCCCGGTCTGGACCACAAGCAGTCGCAGACCGCCTGGTGCCAGGGCAAGGCCGCCTTCATCTCCTGCGGCTCCTGGCTGGAGAGCGAGCAGAAGGACGTCACCCCGGCCGGGTTCAACATGACCGTCCAGCCGACGCCCAGCCTGGGCAGCGGCGACAAACTGCCGTTCGAGGCGGTCCGGGGCACCGCCGGCGAGCCGTTCATGGTGCCGGCGAAGGCGAAGAACGTCGCCGGTGGCCTGGAATACTTCCGGACCATGCTGTCCCGCAAGGGCGCCCAGGACTTCACCCGCAAGGTCTCCAGCCTCACCGTCGTCGCCGGCGCCGCCGAGGGCATCGAGCTGCCGTACGGGCTGAACACCGTGGTCAAGGCGCTGGACGCGTCCGGCGCCAACGGCTTCAACTGGGTCTACAACAACTACTACCGCAAGCTGGAGCGTAACCTCGTCGACGCCGCGTGCGGCGAGTTCTTCAGCGGCCGGATCGGCCCGGCCGAGTTCCTCGACCAGTGCCAGAAGGGCGCCGACTCGATCGCCCAGGACAGCTCGGTCAAGAAGTACAAGCGGACCGCGTGACATCCCGGCCGGTGGGGGCGGCCGACCGCCCCCGCCGGCCGCCGCCGGGAGTTGGGGCCCATCGTGAGACATGGCAAGTACCCGCTGATCGTCACCTTCCTGGTGCCGCCGGTGCTGCTCTACGTCGTCTTCGTCGTATCGCCGTACCTGCAGGCGTTCCAGATCTCCACCACCGACTGGCTCGGCTACTCCGCCGACGCCAACTCGGTCGGGCTGGCCAACTTCAAGGCGCTCTGGCACGACGACTACGTCTGGAACGCGCTGAAGAACAACGCGATCCTGCTGGCCCTGGTGCCGGTGCTGACCATCGTCCTCGGGCTCTTCTTCGCCACCATGCTCAACATGGGCGGACGTAAGGGCCGGGCCGGGGTGACCGGCGTCCGCGGCACGGCCCTCTACCGCACCGTCTACTTCTTTCCCCAGGTGCTCTCGGTGGTGATCATCGCGCTGCTCTGGAAGGAGGTCTACCACCCCAACAAGGGCCTGCTCACCAGCATGCTGCACGCCGTCGGGCTCGGGTCGCCCACCTGGCTCGGCGACCCGCGGACCGCCTTCTGGTGCGTCCTGGCCGTGATGGTCTGGAGCAACGTCGGCTTCTACGTGGTGCTCTTCGGCGCCGCGATGTCGGCCGTGCCGAAGGAGATCTACGAGGCGGTCATGCTCGACGGGGCGTCCCGGCTGACCACCCTGCGCCGGGTCACCCTGCCGCTGCTCTGGGACACCGTCCAGGTCGCCTGGGTCTACCTGGCCATCTTCGCCCTGGACGGGTTCATCCTGGTGCAGTTGATGACCAACGGCGGCCCGAACTTCTCCACCGACGTGATCGGCGTGCGGATGTACGACACCGCGTTCGGCAGCGAGACCAAGTTCGGCTACGCCTCGGCGATCGGCGTGATGATGTTCTTCCTGACCCTGTCGGTCGCGGTGCTGTCGCTGCGCGCCGGCCGACGTGATCGGATCGAATACTCGTGACCACCCTGGACAGCGCCGCCCCGGTCGCGGCAGCGACCAAGCAGCCCACCGACCGCCCGGTGCGCCGGGAACTCGGCGTGGCCAACGTCTTCTCGCACGGCTTCCTGCTGGTCTGGGCCGCGCTGACCGTGCTGCCGCTGCTGTGGATGTTCGTCAGCTCGTTCAAGAGCAACGGTGAGATCCTGGCCGACCCGTGGGGGCTGCCCGGGACGCTGCACCTCGACAACTGGTCCCGGGCCTGGACCGGCGCGCACATCGGCCGGTACTTCCTCAACAGCCTGGTGGTGGTGGCCGGCTCGGTCAGCCTGACCATGGTGATGGGCGCCACCGCCGCGTACGTCTTCGCCCGGTACGAGTTCCGGGGCCGGCAGATCGTCTACTACCTCTTCGTCGGCGGCCTGATGTTCCCGGTGTTCCTCGCCCTGGTGCCGCTCTTCTTCGTGGTCCGCAACGCCGGTCTCTTCGGCACCTGGACCGGCCTGATCCTGGTGTACTCGGCGTATTCGCTGCCGTTCACGGTGTTCTTCCTGACCGCCTTCTTCCGCACCCTTCCCACCTCGGTGGCGGAGGCCGCGCTGGTCGACGGCTGCGGTCACTTCCGACTCTTCTTCCGGGTGATGCTGCCGATGGCCCGTCCGGGACTGATCAGCGTGGCCATCTTCAACTTCCTCAGCCACTGGAACCAGTTCCTGCTGCCGCAGGTGCTGATGCAGGGCGACGAGTCGAAGTGGGTGCTCGCCCAGGGGCTCTTCGCCCTCTCGGTCAGCCAGGGCTACGCCGGCGACTACGCCCGGCTCTTCGCCGGCCTCAGCATCGCGGTGCTGCCCGTGCTCGCCGTGTACGTGGGCTTCCAGCGGCAGGTCCAGTCGGGCCTGACCGCCGGTCAGCTCAAGTAGCCGCTGTCCGATACAGATCAGCGCGGTCGGTAACGGTCGCGGTGGCGGGCCCGGGCCGACCCGCTCCAGCGGCGCACCGCCACTCTGCTCGGCGGCGGCTGGCGCTCGCACGTCTGGCGCCGCCTCGAAGCGGCTGTGGCCACCCTCTGACCCGCCCCGCCCCCCGTGCCCGCGCCCCCGGTCGGCGCGCTGTCCTGGAATGATCGCGCTCGATCCCGGAAGGAGTGGCATCCCGCGCGCGACGAGGGGACTACTTCCAGGATCGAGCGCGATCTTGGCGGGCGCGCCCGCCGCCGGGGCGGCCTCGCGCCCGTCTCAGTCCGCGGCGGGCACCAGGAGGGCGTGCAGGGCCGTCGGGTCGGTGACCTCGGGGAGGTCGCGGGCGGCCAGCCAGGCGGCTGCTGCGGCGCCGTCCCCGGCCGAGTGGACCGGGGCGTCCGGCCAGCGGGCGGACACCTCGGCGCGGACCGCCGCCGCCAGGGGGGTGTCGCCGGTGAGCAGGCCGCCGCCGAGCACGATCGGCTCGGCCGCGCCGGCCGGCCGGATCCTCGACGCGCTGATCGCCAGGTGGGCGGCGGCCTCGCCGATCAGCGCCGTCGCGACCGGCTCGCCCTCGACGGCGGCGGCCACCACCAGGGGGGCGAGTCGGGCCAGCTCGACCGGGGATCGCCGGGTCACCGCCTGGACCAGCGCGTCGACGGTCTCCCGGGGGCGCGCCGCCACCTCGGCGGCGCCGAGTAGCTCGGTGAGCACCCGGCGGCCCAGCGGGCCGGGCGTCGCGGCGGTGTCCAGGGCCGCCAGCAGCTGGCGGACCGCCTCGCGCCCCAGCCAGAAGCCGGACCCGGCGTCGCCCAGCAGCCAGCCGTGGCCGTCGGCGACGCGGTCCAGGCGCAGGTCGCGTACCTGGGCGGCGATCGCCCCGGTGCCGGCGATCAGCACGGTGCCGTCCGGGGCGGCGGTGCCCGACGCGTACGCGACGAGGGCGTCGCCGTGCACCGCGTACGGGCAGCGCAGGCCGGCCTGGGCCCAGGCCCGGTCGAAGGCGGCCCGGCCCGTGGGGTCGGCCAGCAGTCGGGCGGCGCCGGCGAGGCCGATCGTGCCGGCGCGTACCCGGGTCGGGTCCACCCCGGACAGCGCGCCGCGCAGGGCGGCCAGCAGTTCGGCGGCGGCGCGCTCGGCGCCGTGGCTGGTCGGGTTGCCGCCACCGCCCCGGCCGGTGCCCAGGCGCTCCCCGCCCAGGGTGAGCGCGACCGCGCGGGTGGACGTACCTCCGATGTCGAGACCGACCACGACGGTGTCGGACATGCTCACGGGCCTCCCGGTGCGACGGTGCGGGCGGAGTTCATGCTGGTCCGACGCGTGCCCGTAGGCAAGGTGGACGGTCGGCCCGGCGCGGTGCGCCAGGTAACAGTTTGAAAACTTCGCCCACGCTCTTGACACGGAGGGGTCGTCAGTAAGAGTTTTTACCACTAACAGTTAATAGTCTTTTCCGAAAGGTGTTCCTCGATGGTTGATCATGAGGTGGACACTTCCGCGGGGACCGCGGTGGTCGACGCCGACACGGTCGACCGGCGGGGCCCCGACGGGGTGCTGGCCAGGGTCCGGGCCGGCGCGGGGGAGCTGACGGGGGCGTTGCGCCGGGTCGCTGAGCACGTCCTCAGCGACCCGGAGGCGGCCGCCCGGGCCACCATCGTGGAGCTGGCCGAGCGCAGCGGCACCTCGCCGGCCACCATCACCCGGTTCTGCCGCGCGATGGGCTTCGACGGCTACGCCGACCTGCGGCTCGGCATCGCCTCGGAGACCGGCCGGGCCCGCTCGGCCGGCTGGACCGTCGACATCGGACGCGAGATCCAGCCGAGCGACCCCCTGGAGCGGGTGCTGGACCAGATCATGGCCGCCGACACCCGGGCCATGCACGACACCGCCGCGCTGCTCGACCTCGCCGAGGTGGAACGCGCCGCGGTGGCCATCGCCGGGGCGTCCCGGGTGAACATCTTCGGCGCCAGCGGCAGTGCGCTGGTCGGCGAGGAGATGCAGTTCAGCCTGCACCGCATCGGAGTGGCCGCCTGGGCCTGGAGCGACGTGCACGAGGGGCTGGCCAGCGCCGCGCTGCTCGGCGTCGGGGACGTCGCGCTCGGCATCTCGCACACCGGGCAGACCCGGGAGACCATCGAGATGCTGGCCGAGGCCGGCAGCCGGGGCGCGACCACCATGGCGCTGACCGGCTTCCCCCGCTCGCCGCTGGCCGAACTGGCCGACATCGTGCTGCTCACCGCCAGCCAGGCCACCACCTTCCGGCCGGACGCGCTCTCCGCCCGGCACCCGCAGCTCGTCGTGCTCGACCTGCTCTACATCGCCGTCGCGCAGCGCACCCACGACCGGGCCCACGCGGCCTTCCGGCGTACCGCCCAGGCCGTCGACGGGCACAAGGCCGAGAAGAGGGCGATCTCATGATCAGCGCACAGGGGTACGCCGAGGCCGTCCGCCCGGTCCTCGACCGGGTGGTCGACTCGCAGGCCGAGGCGATCGGCCGGGCCGCCGACCTGGTCGTGGCCAGCCTGCGGGCCGGCGGGGTGCTCCAGGCGTTCGGCGCCGGCCACTCCGAGGCGTTCGCCGCCGAGCTCGTCGCCCGGGCCGGCGGGCTGGTCCCCACCAACCGGCTCTCCCTGCACGACCTGGTGCTGCACGGCGACGCGCCCCGCGACCTGCTCGCCGACCCGAAGCTGGAGCGCGACCCGGCCGTCGCCCACCAGCTGCACGCCCTCGCCGACCCGCACCCGGCCGACGTCTTCGTGGTCGCCTCCCAGTCCGGGATCAACGGCTCGGTCGTCGAGCTGGCGCTGCTGGTCAAGTCCGGCGGCCATCCGCTGATCGCGGTCACCTCGGTCGCCCACACCGCACGGGTGGCCCCGCGCCACCCGTCCGGTCACCGGCTCGCCGATCTCGCCGACGTCCTGCTGGACAACGGCGCGCCGTACGGCGACGCACTGCTGCCGCTCGAGGGCGGCGGCGCGGTCTGTGCGGTCTCCTCGGTCACCGCCGCGCTGCTGGCGCAGCTGCTGACCGCGGAGGTCGTACGACGGTTCCACCAGGCCGGAGAGGTACCCCCTGTCTACCTTTCCGCCAACGTCCCCGGTGGGGACGAGCACAACCTCGCCCTCGAGTCGCGGTACGCCGGGCGTCTCCGGCGGACCGCCTGACCCGGACACCACAAGGAGAGACAGAGATGTCGGTTATCCCCGAGAACCTCGGCGACCTCAGCCGCCGGACCCTGCTGCGGCGGGCCGCCGCGGCCGGCCTGCTGGTCACCCCGGCCGTCGGCCTGCTCAGCGCCTGCGCCGGCAGCGAGCCGACCAAGTCCGACGACGCCGGCGCGGCGAAGAACAAGGACAACCCGTTCGGCGTGAAGGACGGCAGCGCCGTCAAGGTGGTCATCTTCAACGGTGGCCTCGGTGACCAGTGGGCCAAGGAAGACAAGGTTGTCTTCAACGCCAAGCATGCCAACGTCACGGTCAACTTGAGCTCCACCCAGAAGATCAAGACCGAAGAGCAGCCCAAGATGGCCACCCAGCCGAGCGACGTGGTGATGAACTCCGGCGCCGACATGATGGACATCAGCACCCTGGTCAACGAGGGCGCGATCGAGCCGCTGGACGACCTGCTCGCCGCGCCGGCCTGGGACGGCGAGGGCACGGTGGCCGACTCGCTGCTGCCGGGCACCGCCGCCGACGGCACCTTCCAGGGCAAGTTCTACGTGGTCAACGTGGCCTACACCGTCTGGGGCAACTGGTACAACGGCGCGCTCTTCACCAAGGAGGGTTGGGAGCCGCCGAAGACCTTCGACGAGTTCTTCGCCCTCGCCCCGAAGATCAAGGCCAAGGGCATCGCCCCGTACGTGCACGACGCGGTGCACGGCTACTACCCGCGCTGGGCGCTGATGGCGACGATCTGGAAGTCCGCCGGCAAGCAGGCCGTGGTCGACATCGACAACCTGAAGGAGAACGCCTGGAAGGCGGACGGGATCCTGCCGGCCCTGCAGGCGTGGGAGAAGCTGGTGAAGGACAAGCTGCTGCTGCCCGGCAAGCTCGACCACACCCAGTCGCAGCAGGCCTGGCTCGACGGCAAGGCGGCGTTCATCCAGGTCGGCACCTGGCTGAAGAACGAGATGTCGGCGACCATCCCGCCGGGCTTCGAGATGAAGCTGTCGGACTACTGGGGCCTGGGCGCCAGCGACAAGGCGCCGAAGGACGTCTTCGCCGGCGCCGGCGAGGGCCTCGTGGTGCCGAGCAAGGCCCCGAACAAGGCCGCGGCGAAGGAGTTCCTGCGGGCCGTGCTCTCCAAGCCGGGTTCGGCGAAGTTCGCCGAGCTGACCAAGTCGCTCGCCTCGACCAAGGGCTCCGGCGACGGCGTGCAGGACTCGGCCCTGGCCACTGCCAACGAGCTGATGAAGAACGCGCCCAAGGACCTGATCAAGACCAAGTTCTGGGACTTCTACGCCGACCTGGACAAGGAGAGCCAGAACCTCTCCGAGGAGCTGATGGCCGGCCGGCTCACCGCGCAGCAGTTCGTCGACAAGATGCAGGCGGCCGCCGACAAGGTCGCCAAGGACTCGTCGATCAAGAAGCAGACCCGCACCGCCTGATCCGAACGAGAGAGTGAGTTAAATGCGGCACGGTGTCGCGCGCTTCGTCACGGGCTTCCTGGCCCTCCCCGTCGCGCTGTACCTCTTCTACGTGGTGTGGCCCTTCGCCCAGGCGGCCGGATACTCGCTGACCAGCTGGGGAGGGTACTCCGACAAGCAGGAGTTCGTCGGGCTGGACAACTACGTCCGGCTGCTCTCCGACGAGCTGATCAGGAAGGCGTTCTGGCACAACGTCTTCTTCCTGATCACCGTGCCGCTCTTCACCATCGCGCTGGCCCTGTTCCTCGCGTTCCTGCTCAACGTGGGCGGACGCGAGGACAGGGCCGGCATCCGGGGGGTGTTCGGCTCCGCCGTCTACAAGGTCATCTTTTTCTTCCCGCAGGTGCTGTCGCTGGTGGTCATCGCCGTGATGTGGCAGCAGATCTACCGCACCGACAGCCAGGGCCTGATCAACGGCCTGCTGATCAAGATCGGCCTGGTCGACGCGGACAACCCGATCGCCTTCACCGCCGACCCGGAGCCGTTCCTCGGCGTACCGGCGGTGCTCTGGTGGCTGCTGCTGATCGCGGTGTGGAGCGGGGCCGGCTTCTACATGGTGCTCTTCTCGGCGGCGATGCAGTCGATCCCGAAGGACATCTACGAGGCCGCCATCCTCGACGGCGCCGGCCGCTTCCACACCTTCTTCCGGATCACGTTGCCGCTGCTGCGGGACACCGTCTCCGTGGCCTGGGTCTACCTGGGCTTCATCGCGCTGGACATGTACGCCCTCGTGTTCGTGATGACGCCCAGCCAGGGTGGACCGAACCACGCCAGCGAGATCTTCGCGTCGGTGCTCAACTTCACCGCGTTCCAGAAGGGCCAGTTCGGCTACGCCTGCGCGATGGGCGTGTCGCTGGCGATCTTCACGATCCTGCTGGCCGCGGCGCAGCTGAAGATCACCCGTCGTGAGCGTATCGAGTTCTGAGGAGGCTGGACGATGAGCACAACGGCGCACGGTGGTCTGACCCGGTCCGACCAGTCTCCGCCCACCCGGCCGGCGGCACAGCGGACGGGGTCCCGCCCCGCCGCCATCGGCGCGCGGATCTTCAACGGCTTCTCCCACCTGTTCCTGGCGGTCTGGGCCGTGATGGTGATCTACCCGTTGCTGTGGGTGGTGATGTCGGCGTTCAAGGACGACTCGGAGGTCATCCGCAAGCCGCTGTCGCTCATCCCCGACAAGCTGCACTGGGACAACTTCACCCGGGCCTGGGGTGAGGGTCACCTCGGCGCGTTCTTCCTGAACACCGTCCTGGTGCTGATCGGCAGCGTCTTCCTGACCATGCTGCTCGGCTCGATGGCGGCCTACGTGCTGGCCCGCTACGAGTTCCGCGGCAACCGGCTGATCTACTACATGTTCCTGTCCGGGCTGACCCTGCCCATCTATCTTGCCGCCGTGCCGCTGTTCAAGGGCGTCTACAACATGGGCATCGTCTTCCCGCTGCTCGGCCCGAACAAGCACCTCATGCTGATCGTGGTCTACGTCGCCTGGTCGCTGTCGTTCACGATCTTCTTCATGCACTCGTTCTTCAGGACACTGCCGAACACGATCGCCGAGGCCGCGATGGTCGACGGTGCGTCACACAGTCGGCTTTTCTTCAGCGTCATGCTGCCGATGGCCAGGCCGGGCCTGATCAGCATCGGCATCTTCAACGTGCTCGGCCAGTGGAACCAGTGGTACCTGCCGACCCTGCTCATGCAGTCGGTGGGCGGCGAGCCGAAGAACCAGGTCATCTCCCAGGGGCTGATCGAACTCTCGGTCAACCAGGGCTACAAGTCCGACTGGTCGGGGCTCTTCGCCGGAGTGACCATGGCGATGCTGCCGGTCCTCATCGTGTACATCGTCTTCCAACGCCAGGTCCAGTCCGGCCTCACCGCCGGCGTCGGCAAGTAGACCGGCCGGCCGCACCTCCCCCGAGGCGCCCGGAGGGGCCCCGCTCACCGCGTGGCCCCTCCGGGCGCCTCGGCGTGCCAGGAGCGCCAGAGGGCGGCGTACGGCCCGTCGGCGCGGACGAGTTCGTGGTGGGTGCCGATCTCGGTGATCCGGCCGTCGGACAGGACGGCGACCCGGTCGGCGTCGTGCGCGGTGTTGAGCCGGTGCGCGATCGCGATGACGGTACGCCCGGTGAGCACGGCCGCGAGGGCCCGCTCGGTACGCCGGGCGGTGGTCGGGTCGAGGGCGGCGGTGGCCTCGTCGAGGATCAGCGTGTGCGGGTCGGCGAGCACCAGCCGCGCGAGGGCGAGCTGCTGGGCCTCGGCCGCGCCGAGTTGCCGGGCCCCGTCGCCGAGCGGGGTGTCCAGACCGTCGGGCAGCTCGGCGTACCAGTCGGCGCCCACAGTGCGCAGCGCGGACCGCATCTGTTCGTCGGAGGCGTCCGGGGCGGCGAAGGCGAGGTTGTCGCGCACCGAGCCGATGAAGACGTGGTGTTCCTGGGTCACCAGGGCGATCCGGCGGCGACGCTCCGCCGGGTCGAGGTCGGTGACCGGGCAGCCGCCGATGGTGACCACGCCCTGCCGTGGCGCGTCGATCCCGGCGAGCAGCCGGGCCAGGGTGGACTTCCCGGCCCCCGACGGGCCGACCACGGCCAGCCGCTCGCCGGGCCGCACGTCCAGGTCGATGCCGTGCAGGACGTCGTGGCCGGCGGCGTAGGAGAACCGCGCCCCGCGCACGACCAGTCGGTCTCCGGCGGACGTGGCCGCCGTGCCGGGCGCCTCCGGTGGCACCAGGCCGACGCCGAGCACCCGGGCGAACGAGGCGAAGCCGCGCTGCGCCTGCTCCGTCCACAGCAACAGCCGGTCCAGCGGATCGATGGCCTGTTGCAGGTAGAGCGCGGCGGCCACCACCGCGCCGAGCGAGACCGCCCCCCGGGAGAGCAGGTACCCGCCGACGAGCAGCACCGCGGCGACCGGCAGCGGATAGCTGGCCTCCACCACCGTGAAGAACACGGTGCGCAGCGCGAGCGTCGCCCGCCGAGCGGCCCACAGCCGGGCGATGCGGGCGGTGCCCTGCGCGATCCGGTCGTCGGCGAGGCGCAGCGCCTCGACGGTGCGGGCGCCCTCGGCGGTGGTGGTCAGCGTCTCGGTGAGTTCCGCGGCGGCCGCGCCCTCGGCCAGGTACGCCGGGCTGGCCCGCCGCAGGTACCAGCGGGTGACCGCGCAGATCGGCGGCAGTCCGGCCAGCGCCGCCAGGCCGAGCAGCGGATGCAGCAGGAAGACCGCCCCGAACAGCAGCGTCAGCTGCACCGAGGCGATGACGATGGTGGGCACCACGTCCCGGACGGTGGCCCCGACGGTGGACACGTCGACCGAGCTGCGGGTGGCCAGCTCCCCGGAGCCGGCCCGCTCGACGACGGAGACGGGCAGCCCGAGCGTCCTGCGGACGAACTCCTCGCGCAGTTCCGCGACGGCCCGCTCCCCGAACCGGTGGCCCGCGTACTGGGCGTACCGGGAGAGCAGCGCCCGCACCAGGACCGCCCCGCCGATCGCCAGGGCCAGCCGGTCGACGGTGGCGACATCCGTACCCCCGGTCACCTGGTCGACGATGCGGCCCAGCAGCCACGGCGGGGCGAGCCCGGCCACCGCGGCGGCGCTGTGCAGCGCCAGCACGGCCAGGACCGCACGCCGGTTCCGGCCGATCAGGTCCCGCAGCGCCCGGCGTACGGCGCTGCGGTCCGCCACCGGCAGTCGGCTCACGGGAAGGCCCCTTCGGCGTCGGCGGGCCGCTCGGCGCCGGGCTCGGCGCTGTCCCGGGCCACCAGGCGCCGGTAGCCCGGGTCCCGGTCGAGCAGGTCGGCGTGGCTGCCGGTGGCGACGATGCGGCCCGCATGCACATGGGCGACCGTGTCGGCCCGGCCGAGCAGCAGCGGCGACGTGGCGAGCACGACGGTGGTCCGCCCGGCCCGCGCGGTCCGCAGCCGCTCGGCGATCCGCGCCTCGGTGTGCGCGTCCACGGCGGACGTCGGGTCGACGAGGATCAGCACCTCCGGCTCGGCGAGCAACGCCCGGGCAAGGCGTACCCGCTGGCGCTGGCCGCCCGAGAGCGTACGGGCCCGGGCGTCGACCGGGGTGTCGAGCCCGTCCGGCAGGGCGTCGGCGACGTCCTCGGCGGACGCGGCGCGCAGCGCCGCGACGATCCGGTCGTCGTCGGTCCCCGGCCCGGGGCGGCCGCCGCCGCCCGCCGGCCGGGGGCGCAGGATGTCGCGCAGCGCCCCGGCGAAGAGGTACGAGTCGTGGTCGGCGACCAGGATCCGGGCCCGGACCTCGTCCAGCGGGATCCCGGTCAGCGGCACGCCGCCCCAGGTGACGTCGCCGGCGACGTACCTGCCGAGCCGGTCGGCCAACGCCAGCGCCGTCGCCGGGTCGTCGGCGGCGACGCCGGTCAGCCGGCCGGCGCGGACGGTCAGCCCGGTCACCGGGTCGTGCAGGTCGGCGGGACGGGCCGGTGCGGACCCCGCTTCCGGCCGGCGGGCGCCGGGCACCGGGCCCGGGCCCCGTCCACCGGGTCCGGTCCGCGGACCGCCGACATCGTCCGGGACCAGATCGAGCAGGGCGACGATCCGGCGGGCGGCGACCCGGCCCCGGATCAGCTGGTGGCCGCCCTCCAACAGGAACCAGACCGGCACGATGAGGGTCGCCACGTATCCGTAGACGGCGACCAGGTCCCCGATGCTGATGTCGCCGGTGACCGCCATCCGGGCCGCCAGCCACACCACCGCCGCCAGGAACAGCCCCGGGATGGCGACCGTGGCCGCGTCGATCCAGCTGTTCACGGCGCCGACCCGGTAGCCCTCGGCGAGCAGCTCCCGGGACCGGGCGGCGTACCGGCGGGCGAACAGGCCCCGGCCGCCGACCCCGGCGAGCACCCGCAGCCCGGCCACGATGTCGCCGGAGCGGGCGGTGAGGGCGCCCTGCTGCTGCCGGTAGACGGACTCCGCCCGTTCGAGGCGGCGCAGCAGGGGCCCGACGACCAGCCCGACCGCCGGCACGCCCACCAGCACGCAGAGCGCGAGGAAGGGGGAGATCGACCAGAGTACGACGGCGATGACGGCGTAGGCGACGACCGCGCCGACCCCCGGCCCGGTCAGCGTCAGCACCTGCGCCGTCCAGTCGATGTCGGAGCCGCCGACGGTGGCCACCTCGCCCGCGGCGACCCGGCGCGGCAGCACCGCGCCGATCCGGGACAGCTGCCGCAGCAGGACTGCGGCCGAGCGGGCCTTCGCGTCCTCCCGGATGAAGGTCATCGTGCGGTGCCGCATGATGCCCAGGTACGACAGGCCCACGCCCGCGACCACGATCGCCGCGACCCAGAGCCACAAAGCCCGGGTGTCGTGCGCGCGCAACCCGTCGTCGACCGCACGGGCGATCAGCCAGGGCCGGACCGACAGCCCGACCATCCAGGCCGTGCCCAGCAGGCTGCCGCGCAGCACCCGCCAGGGCTGGCAGCGGATCAGCCACCACAGGTAGCGCAGTGGCCCCCTGGTGTCCGCGGTGCCGGGTTCGGGATGGGGGATCTGCGGGGGCACCCGCCCACGCTACCGAGCGGGGCGACGCCCCACCGACCCGTTTGCCGGCCTCCGGGCGCCGGCCGAGCCGCCCCCCGCTGTCCCGCAAACCGACGGGGGCGCCGGGCGCCTGACGGGCGGGCGGGTCCGCCGGTGTCACAGGGGCGAGGCAGAATCGCGTCCGTGCTGGTGGCGGTGGTGGCGGACGAGCGGGGCGGGGGAGTTCTCCAGCCTCTCGACGCCCACGGGCGGCCCGCAGGCTCGGCCGTCGCGGTCGTCGACCTCGCCACCGCTGTCGCCGCGCGGGAGGCTGCCGAGCACCCCCGCTGGGTCTGGGCGTCGGGGGCGACGCTCTACCCGGCGCTGCTGCGCGCCGGGGACCGGGTCGAGCGCTGCCACGACGTCGAGTTGACCGAGGCGCTGCTGCTCGGCCACGCCGGCCGCTGGGGCGAGCCGCGCTCGCTGGCCGCCGCGCACGCCCGGCTCACCGGGGCCGCCGTGCCACCCGACCCGCCACCCCGGCCGCCCGCGCCGCCCGGGCACGGCCAGGGCGCGCTCTTCGACACCGTCCCCGGCCCGCCGGGCCCGGGCATCGAGGCCCTGGTCGAGGTGTACGCCGACCAGCTCGCCCGGATCGCCGCGACCGGGCACCCGGGCCGGTTCCGGCTGCTGGTCGCCGCCGAGTCGGCCGGCGCGCTGATCGCGGTGGAGATGGGTGCCGTCGGCCTGCCCTGGCGCGCCGACGTGCACGACGCGATCCTCGCCGAGCTGCTCGGCGAGGCGTCCCCGGTCGGCGGGCCGCCCCGCCGGCTGGCCGAGCTGGCCGCCCGGATCGCCGACGCCTTCGGCGTACGCCAGGTGCACGCCGATTCCCCGGCGGAGCTGCTGCGGGCCTTCGCCCGGGCCGGGGTGGAGCTGCCCAACACCCGGGCCTGGGTGCTGCGCGGCGTCGACCATCCGGCGGTGCCGCTGGTCCTGGAATACAAGGAGCTCTACCGGATCTGGACGGCGCACGGCCGGGCCTGGCGGGACGCCTGGGTCCGCGACGGCCGCTTCCAGCCGGAGTACGTCCCCGGCGGGGTGGTCTCCGGTCGGTGGGCCACCCGCGGCGGTGGCGCGTTGCAGATCCCCAAGGTGATCCGGCGGGCGGTGGTGGCCGACCCGGGCCGGCGGTTGGTCGTCGCCGACGCCGGGCAGCTGGAGCCCCGGGTGCTCGCCGCGGTCTCCGGTGACGCCCGGCTCGCCGCGGCCGGCGGGGCGGGCGACCTCTATGCGGCCCTGGCCCAGGACGCCTTCGCCGGTGACCGGGCCCGGGCCAAGGTGGCCCTGCTCGGCGCGATGTACGGGCAGACCGGCGGGGCGGCGGTTCCCGCGCTGGCGGTGCTCAAGCGCAGCTACCCGACCGCGTTCGGCTACGTGGAGGCGGCGGCCCGCACCGGCGAGGCGGGCGGCCTGGTCCGGTCCTGGCTGGGGCGCACCTGCCCGCCGGGCACGGCGGGGTTCGTCGACGGCGACGACGCGGGAGTCGATCCGGACGCCGGCGCCGACCCGCAGTCCCCGCGCGCCCGGGCGGCCCGGTCCCGGGGCCGGTTCACCCGCAATTTCGTCATCCAGGCCACCGCCGCCGAGTGGGCCTCGACGCTGCTCGCCACGCTCCGGGGCGAGCTGGCCGGCACCCTCGCCGAGCTGGTCTTCTTCCAGCACGACGAGGTGATGGTGCACTGCCCGGCCGAGCAGGCCGAGGCGGTCGCCGAGGCGGTCGGCCGGTCCGGCGAGCGGGCGTCGGTGCTGCTGTTCGGGGACACTCCGGTCCGGTTCCCGCTGGACCTGTCCATCGTCGACTGCTACGCCGACGCGGCATAGCGCACGTTTTTCCCATTTGCCCCGCCACCCCGTGCCCGGGGCGCTCGTTGGGTCCGGTGTGCGTAACGGGCCGGGCAGCTCTGCTCCGGTCCGTCTTCACGACGGAGGTGGCGCAGCTGAACCGGATCGCAGGGATGATCATCGCAGCGGGCGGGGGACGCCGGATCGGCGGACCGGAAGCTCTCCTGCACCAGGGCGGCACGCCCCTGGTGAACCAGATGATCGACACGATGACCGAGGCGGGCTGCGAGCAGATCGTGGTGGTCCTGGGCGCGGCCGCCGACCAGGTGCGGGAGACCGTCGACCTGACCCGCGTCACGGTGGTCGTCAATCGCGCCTGGGGGACCGGGGTCGGCTCCTCCATCCGCGCCGGCCTGGCCGCGCTCACCGACGAGGGGATCGAGGCGGTGGTGGTGGTGCCGGTGGACATGCCGGGGCTCACCCCGGCGGCGGTACGCCGGGTGGCCGCCCTGCCGTACCCGGACGTGCTGGTCTGCGCCACCTACGACGGGCTGCGCGGCTACCCGATGCTCTTCGGCCGGCGGCACTGGCCCGGCATCGCGACCCTGGCCAGCGCCGACGTCGGCGCCCGGCCGTACCTGCTGGCGCACAAGGATCAGATCGTCGACATCGCCTGCGACTCGGTGGCCGACGGCAGCCGGGTCGACACGCCGGAGCTGATGGCGCTCTACGGGCTCACCGTCCCGCCGCAGCGCGTCGGCGTCTGAGCCGGCGGGGGACGGTGGTGTCGGGTCGGGCGGGCTAGGGTCGCGGCGTGAGCCGCCCTCCCGCAGACCTGCTCGACCCGGACGAGCCCGCCGAGCCACTGACCCACAACCCGCTCAACGAGGTCACCGGCGGCATCTGGCGGACCCGGTACGCCGGCCGCCCGGCGGTGCTCAAACTGATCACCCCGCCGGGCGTCGGGAGCGGCCCCGCGCACTGGGCCGGCAGCGACGACCCCGGGCACTGGAACTACTGGCGGCGCGAGGTCGAGGCGTACCGGGGTGGGCTGGCCACCACGGTCTGGGCGGACGCCGGCCTGGTCGCCCCCGAGCCGCTGGCCGTCGACGATCGCCCGGACGGCAGCGTCGCGCTCTGGCTCGCCGAGGCGGCCGGCCGGCCCGGCACCGCCTGCACGGTCGACGACCTGGCCGAGGTCGCAAGCCGGCTGGGCCGCGCCCACGCCGCCATGCGGGACGCTCCGCTCCGGCACCCCTGGCTGGCCCGGGACTGGCTGCGCGACTACACGCTCAGCCGGCCGGTGGCCGAACCCGTGCCGTGGGACCACCCGGCCGCCGTCGCTGCCTGGCCGGCGTCGCTCCGCGCCGACCTGCGCGCGCTGTGGGAGCGCCGGCAGGACGTGCTCGCCGCGACCGACCGGCTGCCCCGGACGCTCAGCCACCACGACGTCTGGCCGACCAACCTGGTCTTCACCGGCGACGGTCCGGTGCTGCTCGACTGGTCCTTCGTCGGCTCCGGGCCGATCGGCGAGGACGCGGCCAACCTGGTGCTCGACACGTTCCTCGACGGTCTCGTCGATGTCGGGCTGCTGGCCGACGTGGCGGCAGCCGTGGTGGCCAGCTACGTCGACGGGCTGCGGGGCGCCGTCGACCCGGCGGCGGCCGTCCGCGCGGTGTGGCTCACCGGCGCGGCCAAGTACTTCTGGCTGGCGCCGGTGATGCTCAACCGGGCCGGCAGCGCCACCGGCCAGACGTACGACCGGCGTGACGAGGCGGCGATGTTCGCCGGCCGCCGCCCGGTGCTGGAGCTGCTGACCGGCTGGGCGGCGGACGTGCTCAGCTGAGGTCGAACAGGGCGGCGGCGCTGTCCCAGCACACCGCGCGCAGCCAGTCGTCGCCCAGGTCGAGCCGGGCCAACCCGGCGAGCTGCTGCGCGTACGGGTAGGGCAGGTTCGGGAAAGTCGCTGCCCAGCAGCACCTTGCCGGCCAGCCCCAGCTCGCACAGCCGGGGCAGCTCACCGGCGGGAAAGGGCACGAACCGGTCGAAGAGCGGCTCTTGTGACGTTCTCGTGGGTGGGTTGAGGCCTTGATCAACGGCACACGCCGCGTCCCGTCTAGGTTTCTGAGCTGCGAAGAACAGAAATCTGAAGATCGGGAAACGGCGTGCGTTTGACCAGGATATTGCATCGACAGGTAGGGCTGGAGAGGGCGGTCGTCGAGGCCGTGCGCCTCGATGCCGACGCCGACGGCGAGGTCCTGGTGATCTCGGCTCGGCCGTATAAGGGCGCGGTGCGCCGGTGCGGACGCTGCCGGCCCGCGCGCCGTGGGCGCGGCATAACACCAGGTTCACGGTCGCGTTCGAGGACACTGCGGCGTGGCTGGCCGCGCGCACGTCGGCGTCGGCGGTGACCGGGCTGCTGCGTATCGCCTGGCGCAGTGTGACCGGCATCGTCGCCCGGGTCGTCGACGCGGCCCTGGTTGGCGTCGATCGGCTGGCCGTACCTGGCGGCCCTCGGCGAACACGGCCGACACGTGATCTGCCAATACATTCGGCGTAGGTGGCGGTGCCCCGCCAGACGACCGCTGGCGGGGCACCGACCCTGTGGCTACTGCTGGGGGTTGATGGTTGTGAACGGGAGGCGGAGCCGGAGCTGCCCGGCGATGGGTGCGTTGTGCTCCCGGATCTCCCGCAGCTCCTCGGCGGTGAGAGCGCGGCCGTAGATGCGGAACTCGTCGAGGGCGCCACGGAACGGGTTGTTGAGGCCGTCGACGCGTCGGCCGAGGTAGACGCTGCGGATGCCGAACTCCCTGCCGGTGGTCACCGAGCCGCGGGGAGCGGCCAGGTCGGCGACGGTGGCGCCGTCGATGAGGACCGTGACCCGGGTCGCCGTTCGTTGCATGGCGACGTGGTGCCAGAGCCCGTCGTTGTATGCGCCCGCGATGGTGATGTTCGCGTCGCCCTGGCCGGTGCCGACGACACCCCGGATGCGGTTGCTCGCCGGTTCGGCCCGCAGCCAGATCTGCGCGGCTCCCGTACCCACCTGGTAGAACCACCAGATCACGATGCTGCCGGTGGTTTCGCTGTACCGGAACCACGTCATGATCGTGAACTGGTCGTCCTCGAGGTCGACGCCCGGGTTGTACGGCACCTCCACGTGGTCGTCCACGCCGTCGAGCGCGAGCCCCTTGCCGTACCGCCCCTCACCCAGCGTTGCGCCGCCGCGCACGTAGGCGGTGTTGTCGTAGCGCGGTGCCGTGTCCGGAGCCGTCGGTCCCGGCTCCGGTGGCGGCGGCAGGCTCGGCGGCGAACCGTTCGGGGTGTCGAGGTACGCCTCGTTGAACCTGACGAACTGGACCGCCTCGTACAGGGCGGCCACGCCGCCTTCGTACAGCACGCCGGCCACGGGCCCCGTGACCGGATCGGTCTCGATCTTGACCAGGTCGGAGTACCCGCCCGGACCCCAGCTGATGACCTTGCCTTCCTGCCAGGTCTCCCAGGTCTGGGTTTCGTCATACGAGGACCTGATCGTCAGGGCCTCGCGCTTGCCGGGGTTGGCGGGTCCGGAGAACAGGATGCGGTCCCGCGCGTCACCTTCGTCGGTGGCGGTGAGGCGCAGCAACGCTGCCTGCACGACCGGCATCGTCAGCTCGGGCACCATCTGGAACGGCGCGTCGTAGCTGCCGCCGCCATCGCTGGAGATCGCGTACGCCCGCGTGCCCTCAGCAGTCCCGGCTTCCCGCACGTTGACGTAGATCCGCCCGTCGGTCAGCTCCACGAGGGTCGACTCGTTGACGAAGATGTCGTCGGCGGCGCCACCGGCGCTGGCGCCGAGGTGCCATGTGTCGCCGCCGTCGTCGCTGTACCCGAGGTGGATGCCGGCGACGGGCCGCCCGTCGGGGCCGACGGACTCATGGTTGGCGCTCATCACCAGCCGCCCGGCGTGCGGGCCGCGTTTGAGCTGGATGGCGTGCACCGGGCCGGTGGCGTACCAGTGGGTCCACTGCGGCAGTATCAGCTCGGTCATTTCCCGCGGCGCGCTCCAGGTCGCTCCTTGGTCGTCGCTGACCTGCAGGTACGGATCGCGGCCACCGCGTCCGGTGCCCGGGTTGTGGGTCGTGAACAGCAAGACCCGACCGGTCCGTTCGTCCACGATCGGCATCGGGTTGCCGTGCGTGTCGCCGTTGCCGCGCGACACGACCTGCAGCGACCCCCACGTACGACCGCCGTCGTGGGACCGCTTCAGCACCAGGTCGATGTCGCCCATGTCGTCACAGTTGTTGATCCGGCCTTCGGCGAACGCCAGCAGGTCCCCGTTGGTGGCCTTCACGATCGCCGGGATCCGGAAGCAGAAGTACCCGTCCGTTTTCGCCGTGTAGACCGCCTGCTCCTCGTGGTACGGCTCGGCGGCGTGCGCGGTGCCGCTGGTGAGCAAGGCAGCAGCCAAGGCCGCGATCACCACAGTGGACAGCAGTCGACGGTGTCTTCGGCTGTTTCTTTGTCTCGTCATGAAATGGGGATACCTCCACTGGTCGCCGCTGGGGCGGATCGTGTCGAACGGCAGGTGAAGCCGGAGCTGACGGTTGTCGCACCTGTTGCGCTCGCGGATCGTCCGCAGCTCTGCCTGTACCGCCCACCTCTCGCCACATGTACGAACGTTGGCAGACATCCTACGTCCTACGTCGGGCGCCGCAAACCCTCCGGGCGGCTTGTCGGCCAGCTTGGTCGACACGTCCCTCCCGAGGCACTTCAACCATCGCGGCATGAGGCGGTTCGCCATCACCCCGCAGGGCGACGCCGAAGGGCCACAACCCCTTTATTTCCTGCATGATGCCCGTCAAGGAGATCTACCTGCATCGACCCCTCTCCGCGCTCGTGCGCACTTGGAGAACAAGCTGAGTCGTGGGCGGACAGAAGGCCGGACAACTGTTGACCGCGACGGGGGCGGGGGGCAAACTCGTTCGCGACCGTGAGGAGATCCCATGTCTTACGTCCGGAGAATGACGCAAGCCGCCGGCACCGTGCTCGCGCTGGTGCTCGGCCTGACAAGCCCGGCCTCCGCGGCCGGCCAGGGCGCCCAGTCGACGGTACCGCCGGATGACTGGGTCGGCACCTGGTCGGCCTCGGCTTCCGGTACCGTGCCCAACCTCCCCACCGGATATGCGGACCGGACCATCCGCAACGTCGTGCACACCAGCGTTGGTGGTTCGGGTGTGCGGGTCTCGCTGACCAACGTCCTCGGCACGGTGGCGGTGCGGATGGACGTGGTGACGGTCGCGGTCGCCGATGCGCCCGACGCGCCGAACGCGGTCGCGGGCACGATGCGAGCGCTCACCTTCGGCGGCGCGCCGTCGGTGACCATCCCGGCCGGCGGCGAGGTGCTGAGCGACCCGATTTCCCTTGCCGTGCCGGAAGATGGCGACCTCCTGGTCAGCGTGTACACCCCGGTGCCGTCCGGGCCGGTGACCTATCACCAGGTGGCCAACCAGACCTCGTACCTATCGCAGAACGGTGATCACGCGGCCGACGAGTCCGGCGCGGCGTTCACCCAGAAGATCACCTTCTGGCCGTACGTCAGCGGCGTGGACGTCCTGGGACAGGCCGAGGGCGCAGTGGTCACGCTCGGCGACTCGATCACCGATGGGAACAACTCGACACGGAACGCGAATCACCGCTGGCCGGATTACCTGGCCGACCGGCTGATCGCCGAGCCTGGGCCGACGCGGCTCGGCGTGCTCAACGCCGGCATTAGCTCGAACCGGCTGCTCAACAACACATGGAACCCCAACGCACTATCCAGGTTGGACCGTGACGTGCTGACCGCGACCGGTGCCCGCTCGGTGATCGTCATGTTGGGAATCAACGACATCGGCGGCCAGCCGCAGCACCACGAGCCATCGAAAATCATCGCGGCACTCGGCCAGATAGCGGCTCAGGTCAAGGCGAAGGGGCTGCGCGTCACCGGTGGCACGCTCACGCCGTTCGGCGGGTCGAGCAACTACACCGAGGAACTGGAAGGCGTGCGGCAGGCGGTCAACGACTTCATCCGCGACGGCGGCGCGTTCGACGCGGTGGCCGACTTCGACGTCGCGCTGCGGGACCCCGCGATGCCGAACCGGTTACGGGCGGAGTACGACTCCGGCGACCACCTGCACCCGAAGGACGCCGGTTACCAGGCGATGGCGGCGGTCGTTGACCTGGACAAGCTCGACACCCGCCCGCCCGGCCACTGGGTCGGCACCTGGCAGACGGCCATGGCGCGGACGACGCCCGGTGCCGACCAGGGCATGCCGAACCACTCGATCCGCAACGTGGTGCACACCAGCGTGGGTGGCGACGCGGCTCGTGTGCGCCTGTCCAACGCGCTCGGCACGGCGCCGGTCCTGATGGGACGGGCGACGCTGGCGGTGGCGGCCCGGCCCGATGCGCCGGACGCGGTCGCCGGCACGATGCGCGAGCTGACCTTCGGCGGCGCGCCGTCGGTGACCATCCCGGCCGGCGGCGAGGTGCTCAGCGACCCGGTCTCCCTTGCCGTGCCGGCAGACGGGGACCTGCTGGTGACCGTCTACACCCCGGCGCCGTCCGGCCCGGTGACCGAGCACCCGCGCTCGTATCAGACGTCGTTCATCACCGCGGACGGCGACCACGCGGCGGACGAGCAGGGCACCGCGTTCACCCAGCCGACTACGGCGTGGTACTACGCGACAGCCGTGGACGTCCGGTCCACCTCCGCGCGCGGCACGGTGGTGACCTTCGGCGACTCGATCACCGACGGGGACAAGTCGACCATCAATGCGAACCTGCGGTGGCCCGACGTCCTCGCCGACCGGCTCGCCGCCGAGCCGGGACCGACCAAGCTCGGCGTGGTCAACAGCGGCATCAGCGGCAACCGGATCCTGGACAGCAGCACCGGAACCGGGATCGGTGGCCCGAACGCGTTCGCCCGCCTGTCCCGGGACATGCTGACCACGTCCGGGGCGCGCACGGTCATCGTGCTCGAGGGCGTCAACGACATCCTCAACCTCGAACACCCCGACCCGGAGACCCTGAAACTCGCCCTGCGGCAGATCGCCGCCCAGGCACACGCACAGGGCCTGCGGGTCGTCGTCGGAACCATCACGCCGATAAAGGGGTGGCGCTCCTACACCGAGGAGCGGGAGAACGTGCGGCAGGCCGTGAACGAGTTCATCCGCACGAGCGACGACTTCGACGCCGTCGTCGACTTCGACGCGGTGGTGCGTGACCCAGCCGACCCGCAACGGATCAACCCGTCGTACGACTCGGGCGACCACCTGCACCCGTCGGACGCGGGCTACCGCGCGATGGCCGAGGCCATCGACCTCGGCGCACTCCGCTGAGTGGTGGCTGCGTGCTGCCCCACCCAGGGCGGCACGCAGCCACCCGCCGGCGCGGTCACGCGCGGCGAGCGGCCAGCGCCCAGACGGCCATCGCCGGCACTCCGGGGCCGTCGCCAACCGCCAGCATACCGGCTGGTCCATCCGAGCTGCGGCGTCTTCACCCAGGGCGGCGACCACGTGATCGCGGCGACCGCCGGTCCCGATCCGGCCTACGGGGCCCAGCGGGAGGGTGAACGGTTCGCCCTGCGGGCATGGGTCACATCCTGCCGTCCCGCGTGTCCCCTGCTGCCGTCCGGCACGGATCACGGCATTCTCGGCGGGTCCCGAAACAAGATCACCGAGCCAGCCCCGGAATGCCCAGTCGCCGCCAGAACGCCGGTACCTCGTCGTCGCCGGCCGGAGCCGGCCCGACCGCGGTCACACCTCGATGTTGAAGCGGTGCAGCACCGACGGCGCCACCAGCCCGACCGTGGCGAGCACGGAGAGTACGGTGAGCGCGGTGCGCAGCACGACCACCTCGGCCTTGCTGCCGGTACGCAGCGCGATGCTGTTCGGCAGGCCGATCATCGTCCACATCCGCCGTTTGATCGGGATGGGCCAGAGGATCGGCACGCCGGCCTTGGTGATCATGTCGCCGAGGATGTGCACGAAACAGCCCACCCCCACGGCCAGCCCGATCATCGGATAGCCCCGGTCGCCGGGCAGGTTGACGAAGGTGAACCAGGCGGCGCCGGCCGAGGCCAGGGTGACGATGACCCAGCCGGCGCGCTCGGCCCACTTGTCGAACAGCCCCCGCAGGGCCAGGCCGATCATGAAGAACAGGATGCTCACCACGGCCCACTTGCCGTACGCGGCGCAGAGCGCGGTGGTGCCCCAGCCGACCAGCACGGTGAACGGGATGGTGTGGGTCAGCGTCCGGTGGCCGTTGTTGCGGCGTGGGTCGCGGCTCAGCTTCGTGGCGTAGTAGACGCCGAGCGAGATCTTCTCCATCACCTCGGCGATGAAGAGCGAGAAGACCCCGAAGGTGCGGGCCACCGTCGCGCCGCCCTGGTTGCGGGTGACCTTGCCGGAGAGGTCGAGGTCGGGGAAGAGCGCCCCGCCGGCGCAGACCGCGGTGCCGACGGCCAGCGCCAGCGGCGACTGGTGGTAGTCGGCGAACTGGTCCAGCGCCCACGAGCCGGTGAGCCACACCGCCGCGCCGGACAGCGCGTGGGACGGTCCCATCATGTCGCCTCGCCCCTCCCCACATCCTTGATCGACAAAGCTACGCCACTGTGTCAGAGCGGCACCGAGGGGGCAATCACCCGGACGGTCCACAGGGGAAGATGTCGGGCGACCGGCCGGAAGCTCTGCCGATCATCGGGCGGGATCGGGGCGGTCAGCAGGCCGGCCCGTCCATCGCCAGCAGGTTGCCCTCGGGGATGTCGATCCGGGCCCGCCTGCCGGTGAGCAGCGTGGCGGCCCGCCATGCCTGGAACGTGCCGTGCTCCCGACGGGCGGCGGCGTAGCTGCCCGCGGTGCGGGCCGCGATGGTCGTCCAGCCGTACCGCCGGCTGACCATCGTGCGGGCGCGGCGGGCCACCCGGCGGGCGAAGACCTCGTCGCCGAGGAGCTGGTCCACCGCGCCGGCGAGGGCGTCCGGGTCGCTGTGCGGGAAGGTCACTCCGGTCACGCCGGGCTCGACGATCTCGGCCAGCCCGCCGGTGCTGGCGACCGCCAGCGGCGCGCCGGCGGCTGCGGCTTCCAGGGCCACCATGCCGAACGGCTCGTAGAGGCTGGGCACCACGGTCGCGTCGGTGGCGGCCAGCACCGCCGGCAGCTGGGTGGCGTCCAGGAAACCGGCGAAGCGGACCGTGTCGCCCAGGTCCAGCCGCCGCGTCCGGTCGACCAGCTGCTCCTTGTACGGCCCGTCGCCGGCGATCACCACCCGCAGCCCCGGGTGCCGCTGGCGCAGGTACGGCACGGCGTGCACCAGGTGCTGGACGCCCTTCTCGTAGACCAGCCGGCCGGCGTACCCGACCAGCGGGCCGGCCCCGGCGAACCGGGCGCGGGCCGAGGCGACCGCCCGGGGGCGGGCGTGCCAGGCCCGGCCGTCGACCCCGTTGGGCACCACGTCGACCCGCCCGGCCGGCACGTCGAAGAGCCGGGTGACCTGGTCGCGCATGTACCCCGAGCAGGCGATCACCCGGGCGGAGTCGCTGGCCAGCCAGTGCTCGACGCCGTGGATGGTGCGGTTCATCTCCTCCGGCAGCCAGCCCTGGTGCCGGCCCGCCTCGGTGGCGTGGATGGTGCTGACCAGCGGGACGTCCAGGTGTTCGCGCAGGGTCATCGCGGTGTGGGCGACGAGCCAGTCGTGGGCGTGGATGACGTCGTATGCTGCGGACGCGGTGGCGCGCAGCGCGGCTCGGGTCAGGGTGTGGTTGAACGCCATGGTCCAGGCCAGCAGGGAGCTGGTGGTCAGCGGGAAGGTGACCGGGTCCTCGGCGGCGCGGATGACGCGCACGCCGTCGGCGTACTCCTCCAGGGGTGCGCCCTCGGCGTGCCGGGTGACGACGGTGACCTCGTGCCCGGCGGCGGCCAGGGCCACCGACAGCGCGTGCACGTGCCGGCCGAGTCCACCGACGAGCACCGGGGGGTACTCCCAGGAGAGGATCAGCACCCGCTGGTGCCGGGCGGGGTGGATGTCGATCACGTCGGCGTCAGGTGACATGAAGGCCCCTTTGAGTTGTCCCCGTACGTGCGGCGGCCGGCACCCCACCGGGTGCCCGTCGTCTCGCCTGGGTCGAGGCCCATCCTGCCGACCGCTGGATAACCAGCGGAGACGCCGTCGTTGCCGGTATGTAACGCGTGCCTATCGGGCCTGCCGGACGCGCAGCAGCTCGGCCACCGACCACGCCTGGAACGGGCAGCCGGTGGCGGCGTGCGGCGCGCTGCCGTCGGCCGTCTCACTCACCGACCCCAGGCCATAATCGCCCAAATGGCCTACAAGCCCCACCAAAAGGTCATCGGTGGGCAGGCCGGCCTTGCGGTACGCGTCGACGAACGGCCCGACCAGCCACGGCCAGACGGTCCCCTGGTGGTAGGCGGTGTCCCGCTCGGCCGGCCCGCCCCGGTGCCAGGCCGCGAAGTCGGGGGAGTCGGGGGAGAGGCTGCGGGGACCGAGCGGGGTGAACAGCCCGGCCGCCACCCGGCGCAGCACCGCCGGGTCCGGCTCCAGCGGGGCGTACGGGAGGGACCAGGCCAGCAGCTGGTTGGGGCGCAGCGAGTCGTCGTCGTGGTACGCCGCCCCGCCCAGCGGGTACGCCGGTGCGGGCGCGTCCACCACGTCGTGCAGCCAGCCGGCCGGCGTGGGGAACCGCCTGCCGAACGCCTCCCGGGCCCGGGCGTGCAGTCGCCACAGCTCGGCCGCGTCCCGGCCGGCCAGCTCGGTCAGCTCGGCCAGGCCCGCCAACCCGTTGATCCACAGCGCGTTGACCTCGACCGGCTTGCCGGTGCGCGGGGTCACCGGTGCCCCGCGAACCCGGGCGTCCATCCAGGTCAGCGCGGTGCCCGGGGTGCCGCCCTGGGTGAGCAGGCCGTCGGCCGGGTCGACCGCGATGCCGTACCGGGTGCCGGCCAGGTGCGCCCGCACCACGCCGTGCAGCGCCGGCAGCAGCTCGGCCGCGAGGTCGGTGTCGCCGGTGCGGGTCACGTGCCGGCTCACCGCGTGCAGGAACCACAGCGTGGCGTCGACGGTGTTGTACTCCACCCGCCCGGTGTCGGCGGTGTTCGCGAGCATCCCCTCCGACAGCGTCGCCGCGTACGACCGCAGCAGCGCCCGCCCCTCCTCGGCCCGCCCGGTGCACAGGAACAGCCCCTCGTACGAGGTCATGGTGTCCCGCGACCAGGCCCCGAACCATGGGTAGCCGGCCACCACGTCCGGCCCGGCGCCGGTGCGTACCACGAACGCGTCCGCGGCCAGCGTGAGGGTGGCCTCGACCGGGTCGGCCGGCTCCGCCGCTGCCACCACCGCCCGGTGCCGCCGCCGGGCCGCCGCGACCACCTCGGTCGCCGCGGGCGGCTCGTCGGCCAGGTCGCCGGCCCAGGCCAGCACCGACACCGTGTCGCCCGGGCGGTCCAGCGCGCCGGCGAAGCGACCGGCGTACCAGAGGTCCTCCTCCGGCTGCAGGCCGCGGGCCGCCTCCTCGCGGTGGCGCACGCCGAGCCACCACTGCCCCTCGGGCGTCCAGTCCGGCCCGGCCAGCCGGAACGAGCCCTCCACCACCGCGCCGCCGTCGACCGGCTCCATCCGGGGCGCCGGGCCGTCCGCGCGCCGCTCGCCGTGCGCGTCCCG
This sequence comes from Micromonospora sp. NPDC047548, assembly GCF_040642975.1. NCBI lineage: Bacteria > Bacillati > Actinomycetota > Actinomycetes > Micromonosporales > Micromonosporaceae > Micromonospora > Micromonospora sp. NPDC047548. Next base: position 16,788 of record NZ_JBEYTI010000025.1, on the reverse strand, counting down.
CCAGGTGCAGGCCGCCGAGAGCGCCAGCCGGACCGGGCCGCCGGCGACCAGCCGGTGCACCACCGCCACGCAGGAGCGCCCGTGCGTCATCGCCAGCTCCCGCTCGATCACCACGTCGCCGATCCGCCAGCGCCACCGCGGCAGCCCGTCGACCAGATCGAAGCGCTCCAGCAGCTCGAAGCCGCGCGGGTCGACCACGCCCGTGGACCACTCGTGCGCGCCGAGGCGCACCCGCGCCCCCGACGGCCACGTCACCGCCGGGTCCAGGCTCACCAGTCCCACCCGGCGGGACGCCGACGTCTGGCCGGCCACCACCAGCAGGCCGTGGTAGCGCCGGGTGCGCAACCCGCTCACCGTGCCCATCGCGTACCCGCCCAGGCCGTCGGTGACCAGCCACTCCCGGGTCACCCCGCTGGCGAGCCCGCCGCAGACCTGCGGACCGAAACCGATCTCGATCAACTAGTTTCCTCCTGCGGCCGCGCGGTGTAACACGCCACGACGACAATGGCCCTTGTGGTGAAGTACCCCGGCGGCGTCGAAGATGGGCACGTGTTCACCGACAGTTCGCCCTCCGACGCACCGTCCCCCGACGCCGAGCGGCTCCGGCTGGCCCAGGCCGACGCCGGGGAGCAGGACTGGCGCGCATGGGGTCCCTATCTGTCCGAGCGGGCGTGGGGGACGGTACGGGAGGACTACAGCGAACACGGTACGGCCTGGGACTACTTCCCCCACGACCACGCGCGGTCCCGAGCCTACCGGTGGAACGAGGACGGCATGGCGGGCGTCTGCGACGACCGGCAGACCTTCTGCTTCGCCCTGGGGCTCTGGAACGGCGTGGACCCGATCCTCAAGGAGCGGATGTTCGGCCTCGGCGGCGACGGCGGCAACCACGGTGAGGACGTCAAGGAGTACTGGTGGTACGAGGACTCCACGCCCACCCACTCCTGGATGCGCTGGCGCTACCACTACCCGCAGGCCGCCTTCCCGTACGACGAGCTGGTCGCCGTCAACGCGCTGCGCGCGCGGGACGAGACCGAGTACGAGCTGGTCGACACCGGGATCTTCGACGACGACCGGTACTGGGCGGTGACCGTCGACTACGCCAAGGCGTCCCCGACCGACATGTGCGTCGTGGTGACGGTGGCCAACCGGGCCGACGAGGCGGCCACCCTGCACGTGCTGCCCACGCTCTGGTTCCGCAACACCTGGGCCTGGGGGATGCCCGGCGCCGACCGGGTGCCCCGGCTGGTCGGGGAGGGCTCCCGGCTGGTGGGCGAGCACTGGGTGCTGGGCCAGGTCCGGCTCGAAGGCGACGGCGAGCCGACCCCGCTGCTCTGCGACAACGACACCAACGCCGAGCGGCTCTGGGGGCTGCCCGGGCGGTCGCCGTACCCGAAGGACGGGATCAACGACCACGTCGTGGCCGGCGCGGCCACGGTCAACCCGGCGCGGGAGGGGACCAAGGGGGCGCTGCACTACGTCCTCGACGTGCCGGCGGGCGGCCAGCGGCAGATCCGGCTGCGGCTGACCCGGACCGCCCCGCCGCCCGGCGGCACCCCGCCACCCCCGGCGGACCTGGGCGACGGCTTCGACGCGGTGGTCTGGGCCCGGCGGGCCGAGGCCAACCGCTTCTTCGCCGGCGTCATCCCGGCGGCGGCCAGCGCCGACGAGGCACTGGTCGCCCGGCAGGCCATCGCCGGGCTGATGTGGGGCAAGCAGTTCTACCACTTCGACGTCAAGCGGTGGCTGGAGGGTGATCCCGGCTCCGCGCCGCCACCGGCCGGCCGCCGGCACGGGCGCAACAGCGCCTGGTGGCACATGAACAGCTTCGACGTGATCTCCATGCCCGACCCCTGGGAGTATCCCTGGTACGCCGCCTGGGACCTGGCCTTCCACTGCGTCACCATCGCCCGGGTCGACCCCGGCTTCGCCAAGGACCAGCTGCTGCTCCTGCTGCGCGAGTGGTACCTGCACCCCAACGGGCAGATCCCGGCGTACGAGTGGGCGTTCGGCGACGTCAACCCGCCGGTGCACGCCTGGGGGGCGCTGAAGGTGTTCGAGATCGACGGCGGCCGGGACCACGAGTTCCTCGCCCGGGTGATGCACAAGCTGCTGCTCAACTTCACCTGGTGGGTCAACCGCAAGGACACCGGCGGCAACAACGTCTTCGAGGGCGGCTTCCTCGGGCTGGACAACGTCGGCCCGTTCGACCGGTCGGCCGCGCTGCCGGTGGCCGGGGTGCTGGAGCAGTCCGACGGCACCGGCTGGATGGCGATGTACGCGCTCAACCTGCTGGACATGGCCATCGTGCTCGCCGAGCACGACCGGGCATACGTGGACACCGCCACCAAGTTCTTCGAGCACTTCGCGTACATCGCCGCGGCGGCGTACTCGCAGGGGCTCTGGGACGACGAGGACGCCTTCTTCTACGACGTGCTCCGGTTGGCCGACGGCAGCCAGGTGCCGCTGAAGGTGCGCTCGGTGGTCGGGCTGCTGCCGCTGGCCGCCACCACCCGGCTCACCGCGCGGACCCTGCAACACCTGCCCGAGCTGGGCGCCCGGCTGCGCTGGTTCCTCGCCCACCGCCCCGAGTACGCCGACGTGATCGGCGCCCGCCGGCTCGGCCCGGACGGCCGCCAGCAGCGGCTGCTCTCCATGGTCGGCCCGGAGCAGGTGGTCCGGCTGCTCGCCCGGATGCTCGACCCCGACGAGTTCCTCTCCGACTACGGCCTGCGCACGCTGAGCCGCGCCCACCTGGACAAGCCGTTCGCGGTGACCCTCGGCGGGCAGGAGTTCTGCGTCGGCTACGAGCCGGCCGAGTCGACCAGCGGCCTGTTCGGCGGCAACTCCAACTGGCGCGGCCCGATCTGGATGCCGACGAACTTCCTGCTGATCAGCGCGCTGCGCGACTACGCCGCGTTCTTCGGCGACGACCTCCAGGTGGAGTACCCGACCCGCTCCGGGCACAAGTGCACGCTGGACGAGGTCGCCGACGACCTGTCCGCCCGGCTGATCTCGTTGTTCACCCGGGACGGCTGGGGCCGGCGGCCGATCTACGGCGCCGCCCAGCTCTTCCAGACCCACCCGGACTGGCGGGACCTGATCTGCTTCCCGGAGTACTTCCACGGCGACAACGGCGCCGGCCTGGGGGCCTGGCACCAGACCGGATGGACGGCGCTGGTCGCCGACCTCATCCTCACCCTGCGCCGGCCTTGACCCCTCCGGTTGCCCGGCCGCGTGCCGGACGCCACGCCCGGCGGAACCCGGATGACCCGGCCGGCGGCGCGCAGTAGCGTGTCCCGGACGCCAGACCGGGAGGGGAACCATGGAACAGCGCCGGGACGCGGCGGTGCTCGTCTTCGACGCCGACGACACGCTCTGGGAGAACAACCTCGTCTTCGAGCGGGTGATCGACGACTTCCTGGGGTGGCTGGACCACCCGACGCTGGACCGGACGCAGATCCGGGCCGTGCTGGACGACATCGAACGCGCCAACGCGGTCGCCCACGGGTACGGCAGCAAGGTCTTCCTGCGCAGCCTCGGGGAGTGCCTGGAGCGGCTGCGCGAGCGCCCCGCCAGCGAGCGGGAGCGCCGGGAGATCGACGAGCTGGCCGCAGCCCTCGTCGCTCACCAGGTGGAGCTGATGCCCGGCGTCGCGGCGACCCTGGACGCCCTCGCCGGCCGGTACGACCTGCTGCTGCTGACCAAGGGCGATCGGGAGGAGCAGCAGCGCAAGCTCGACGCCTGCGGGCTGCTGCACCACTTCGACGCCGCGCACATCGTGATGGAGAAGGACGCCGACACCTACCGCTGGCTGGCCCGGGAGCACGCCTTCGACCCGGCCCGGGCCTGGATGATCGGTAACTCCCCGAAGTCTGACATCCTGCCGGCCCGGGCCGCGGGCATGAACGCGGTGTTCATCCCGAACGACAACACCTGGGTGCTCGAACACGACGAGCTCGACCCGACGGACGAGGGCGTGCTGCAGCTGAAGGAGTTCACTGACCTGCTTCGGCACTTCTGACCGCGCGCCGACCGGTAACGTCCGGTCCGTGCCCCTGACGTTCCCCTCGCACCTGGCGCCGGTGCTGCCGCTGAAGCTGTGGCGACCGCGCTGGTTCGACGGGGTGGCGCTGGCCACCGGCGCGGTCTCGCCGGACGTCGGCTACCTGTTCGCCGACACCCGGTTCGAGCTGGGGATGCGGACGCACACCGTGGGCGGGCTGCTCTGGTGGTGCCTGCCGGTCGCGCTGGCCTACGCCTGGATCGTCCGTCGCACGGTGGCCGGGATCGCGGTGCACCTGCCCGCCGAACGGTTGTTCGTCTGGCGGGACTACGCGGCCCTCGGAGCGGTTCGGCACCCCTGGCAGGTCACGGTCTGTTCGGCGTTGATCGGCGCGGCCAGCCACGTGGCCTGGGACCGGGTCACGCACACCGAGCGCTGGCTGCGTCTGGTGGGGATCGAGGACTTCCACGCGCTCACCGGCATGTACTGGTGGTTCTTCTCGGACCTGGTCAGCACGGCAGTGGGCGGCGCCGTCGTGGTCGCCCTGGCGCTGCGGGCGGCCCGCCGGGGTGAGATCTTCGAGGGCGTACGACCGCCCGCTCCGACGGCGCGGCCCGCCGTCTTCTGGGGCATGGCCCTGCCGGTCAGCGCCGCCGGGGCGGCGGTGCTGCCGCTGCTGCCGGCCGCCACCGTCCCGGCCCCCGCCGGGGTGCGGCTGCTGCACCTGGCGGCCCTCGCGCTCATCGTTGGTGCCGGGGCGGCGGGAGCGCTCTCCGCCGACCGGCCGCTGCCCGGCGGGACGGGTCGCTTCGAGGAGAAACAGCGTCAGCCCGGCTGACCACGTTACGCGGACATGCCGCATTTCAGGATTGGTATCAATCACATTCACCGGGGTGCGGGCATGCTTGTCCGGGCGGCGGCGGGATGCCTAGCCTGGGCGCGCGTTCGTGGCTCTTCGGGGTGAGTCGGGAGCGCACCGAAGTCCGGTAGTTGGGCACCGTGGAGCTGAGTGCAGGCGGGCCGGCTCGCCGTGCTGGGCTCGGCGTGGGCGGCGTGCCCCGTCCGCCGTGCCCGCATCGGCGATTCCGCTACCACACCGGACGGCTGGTGGTCAGGGCCGGGGAGTTGCGGACCCGGTCCTGACCCGCCCGGCGAAACTGTTCCCGCATCGATCCCTCTTCTCCACCGAAAGATGAAAGCGTCGGCGGCGCCTTCCGCGTTACATCGACCCACCGGAATTGCGGGACGAGATTCGTCACCAATTCCGGGGCACCGGAAGAGTGGCCAAGCTGCGATCATGTCGCGAATGGAGCCGACACCAGTCGCCGGTGGCCCCGTCGGGACGCCGACGGGCCGTGGCAAGCCGATCCCACCGCCGAACCGGGCCTCCCGGTTGACCACCCTGCCCGCCGAGACCACCCAGGTCGTTATCGTCACCGGCGACAGCTACAGCACCACCTACGCCACCCTGGAGACCTTCCACAAGGTGGGCGGCCACTGGGTGGGGGTCTCGGCGCCGCTGCCGGCCCGGATCGGCGCCAAGGGCTTCAGCGACAACCACCTGGAGGGCGTGGCGACCACCCCCACCGGGGTCTACTCGTTCGGCCCGACCATGTACGGCATCGCCGTGAACCCCGGCGTGCGCTACCCGTACCACCCGGTCGTGCAGTACGACTGGTGGAACGAGAACCCGGGCTCGGCCGCGTACAACACGTTCCAGCACAGCACCACCAACCCCGGTGGCTACAGCGAGGCGCTGTGGACCGAGAAGCCCGCGTACACGCACTTCGCCGTGATCACCTACAACATGACGCCGAACGTGGCCAAGCCCGTCCCCGGCGCCGGCAGCGGGATCTTCCTGCACGAGTACAGCACCTCCAGCGGCAACGCCACCGCCGGCTGCGTGAGCATGTCCCACGCCAACCTGGTGTCGGTGCTGACGTGGCTGGACCCGGCCCGCTCGCCGCGCATCGTCATCTGCCCGGTGCAGAACCTCGGCCGCTACTAACTCGTCCGTCACCTGTCAGGAGCCTCCGGCCGCCCGGCCGGAGGCTCCTTCCGTTTCTCTGGAGCCGCGCCGCGAAGTAGCCAGAATATAGCAGCGCGTATATCTGCCGTCCCTAGCCTTCACCCGACGTGTCTGTCTATGGACCGGAGGGTTACGGGTGAAGAGACGATCACGAGGTCCCCTTGTCGGGGGACTGGTGCTGGCCCTGGTGGCCACGCTCGGCGGGATGGAGGCCCTACCCGGCCAACAGCCTGACCAGCGGTTGGAGGACGCCGACCGGGCGGCGAACGCCGTGGAGGACGACGGCCTGTTCTCGAAGCTGGGCAATGCCGCACGTGACCTGGTCAGCGATGGGCCGGGCAGGGCCAGGCCGGAGGTGGTCAGCGCTGGGCTGGCGGTGAACGAGAAGCCGCCGCCGGCGAAGAACTGGCCGCCGCAGAAGCGGGTCAAGGAGCTGGTCGGCAAGCGGACGGCGAACAGCAAGGTCTTTCAGCTTTCCGACGGGCGTACGCAGGCGGAGATCTCGGCGGTGCCGCTGCACTTCAAGGACGCCAAGGGCAAATTCCAGCCGATCGACACGCAGGTTCGCCCGACGAACGACAAGGGCTACGTCCAGGGCAATGGGACGAATACCTTCACCAGCCTGTTCGGGGACAGCTCGGACGAGTTGGTCCGCTTCGAGCAGGACGGCCGGAGCATTGAGCTGGGCCTGGCGGGCGCGGCGAAGGGCGTGACGCCGAAGGTTTCCGGTTCCACGGTCACCTACCCGGGGTTGGCCGGTGGGGCGGACGTCGTCTACGACGTCACCGCTACCGCGTTGAAGGAGAAGATCGTTCTGCACCGCGCCCCGGCCGGGCCGGTGTCGTACACCTTCACCCTGGACACCGCGGGCCTGATCGCGCAGCAGCGGGAGGACGGCTCGATCGCGTTCGTCCGCCGCGACGGCGGCGCGCCGGTGTTCGTGATGCCGGCGCCGTTCATGTATGACGCGAAGGATGACAAGGCGTCGCCGCATGGCAAGGTGTGGAGCGACAAGGTCAGCCAGCGGGTGCAGCAGATGTACGGGCAGACGACTGTCACGGTGTCGGCGGATGCGGGCTGGTTGGCCGACCCGGCGCGGGTGTATCCGGTGGTCGTCGACCCGACCATCAAGATTCAGCCGGTGCCGAGCGACGCGCAGGATGTGCAGATCTACTCGGGTGCCACCACCACGAACTACAACGACACGTACCAGTTGAAGGTTGGCACGACCGAGACGCAGGCCTGGCGGTCGCTGCTGAAGTTCAACGTCGACTCGATTCCGGCGAACACGCCGATCGACGACGCGCAGTTGCAGCTGTACTACTCGCAGACGCACACCACCTACGCGGCCGATGTGCCGATGCAGGCGCACCGGGTGACCGCGGACTGGGCCGAGGGGTGCGGGGGCACCGTCGCCTGCGCCACGTGGGCAAGCATCAGCGGCAAGTTCGCTGGTGCGCCGGCGGGCAACGTGGTGACCAAGGACGACGGCGACTCCGGGACGTCGGTGGTAGGGACGTGGCCGTATTCGAGCAGCGCGTTGAAGGCGCAGGCGGTCAACGCCGACTACCGCTACCACGGCAGCTCCCTGGCGACGGACACCCACACCTGGGTGCCGACCATCACCGAGTCGGGTGACTACCAGGTCGAGGTCCACTACGTGGGTGCTGCGGTGGACCGGCCGACGAATGCCCCGTACACGGTGCACTTCTCCGGCGGGTCGAAGAAGTATGACGTCGACCAGAAGACGCCGGACAACCAGGGTGCGTGGGTGACGCTGGGAACCCACCCGTTCGTGGCCGGCACCACCGGCAAGGTGGTGCTCAACGGTGTGCCCGGTACCGCCGCGAACGCTGACGCGGTGCGGTTCACGAAGGCCGGCGCGGTCAAGAAGTACGGCAAGTCCAGCGTCTGGAACTCGTTCCCGGTGCGCAGCCTCGTGCAGGACTGGGTCAACGGCACCTACCCGAACTACGGGTTCATGGTCAAGGCCCTCGACGAGGCGACGAAGGGCAAGGGTGGGCCGATCTACGAGGCGTCGGAGTACGCCTACAACAACGACCGGCGGGACTTCAACCTACCGAAGTTGGTGGTCACCTACGGGCGGCCGGGTGTCACGGTGAACCCGCCGACCACGATCACCTCGACCGGCGCGGTGCTGGACTGGCCCGCCTACGTTGATCCGTCGACGGCGACCGGCGACAACATCGTCGAGTATCAGGTGCACCGCAGCGTCCACCAGAACTTCGAGCCCTCGGCCGCGACGCTGATCTCGCCGCTCTCCTCGGCCACCCGCACGTACCAGGACACCACCGCGGTGCCGACGGCGGCGGACAACACCAACCCGATGGCGCGGAAGTTCTACTACTACATGGTCGCGGTGAAGACCCAGGACGGGCAGGTCATCGCCGGTCCGACCCAGCAGGCGATGCTCCCCAAGGCCGGGCAGATCACCCGGATCTACCGGACCGCCGCGACCGACGCGATCGGCTCCAACGGGGTCATCGACACCACCCTGTCATCCACGAAGTCGACGACCAACCTCGACGTCTACGACGGGGACCCGTACGTCAGCCCGGGCAACAACTCGACCGATCTCGGCGACACCCGCGGTCTGATCAAGTTCCCGGCCCTGGCCGGCATCCCGACCGACGCGCAGATCGTCGACGCCGACCTGCGGATGTACAACAACTACCTGTTCCCGGGTACGGACACCGACGAGTACGTCGACGTGTACAAACTCAAGCGGGCCTTCAACGAGGCCAAGGCCACCTGGAACAGCTACGACGGCACCAACGCGTGGCTCACGCCCGGTGGTGAGTACGACACCACGTGGAAGGCCAGCTTCAACGGTTTCACCAACGACCCGGAGTGGGAGACCTGGGACGTCACCACCGCGGTGAAGGGCTGGCACACCACTCCGACGTCCAACTACGGCCTGCTGCTGCGCCAGCGCGACGAGGTCAACCAGACCGCCCGGGCGATGCTGCTCTCCTCCGAGGGCGCCGAGCCGCTGCTACGGCCGACGCTGGAGGTGACCTACCTCGAGCAGACCGCCGAGTCGACCTACTACGCGGCCTCCACGCCGCAGGTGCTGACGCCGAACGCCACGTACACCGTGCCGGTGACCGTGTCGAACCCGACACTGGCGGCCTGGAACACCGCGGACTGGGAGCTGTCCTACGACTGGAAGCGGCTGAACGAGACCGGTGCCCTCGTCGACGCCACCGACGAGAGCTACGAACTGCGCACCCCGCTGCCGAAGAACGTGGCAGCAGGTGGCACGGTCGACGTCACCGCCCAGGTGAAGACCCCACCGTCGTCGACCGACGGCAACAAACGCACCGAGTACGTGCTCAGCTGGGACCTGCGCAGCAAGATCGACGGCCGGAAGCTGTCGGCGACCAGCCCGATCAAGGGGCTGCCGCAGAACGTGGCGGTCGAGGAGCCGACCTCCGACCAGCTCGGTCTGGAGAAGTTCTACTCGTACGCGGGTAAGAACACCGGCGGCGGCGGCACCCTGATGAACAACCTGTACGCCGGCAACACCGTCTGGTCCTACAACGCGATCAGCAACCCGTCGCGGGGCCTGTCGACCTTCGTGCGGATGTCGTACAACTCCTTGGACACCACCGACTCGGTCGCCGGCCACGGCTGGTCGTTGCAGGCGTCGTCGATGATGCGCCTGGGCACCCCCCTCGATTTCCACCCTAACCCGAACCCCACCAAGGTCACCCTCACCGACGGCGACGGCACCAGCCACTGGTTCACCTGGGACGCGACCGCCAACGAGTGGAAGAGCCCGAAGGGCGTCAACCTCTACCTGCAGAAGAACAACCCGGTCGACTGCAAGCCCAACGTGCAGGAGCGCAAGGCCTGGGTGCTCACCAAGCCCGACCGCACGCAGTTCTTCTACGACTGCGAGGGCTTCCTGTCCAGCACGGTGGACAACAACGGCAACGAGATGCTGTTCACCTACGAGGAGCGCAAGTCCAACAACAAGCCGACCAAGTTCCTCAAGTACATCACCGACCCGACCGGCCGGATCACCCTGACCCTCGACTACTACGCCAAGGGCCAGACCTACGACTACATCAACGACACCACCTGGGCGCGGGTGTCCGGGGTGACCAACCTGACCAACCCGAAGATCATCGACCACGTCTCGCAGATCACCGACATCTCCGGACGCAAGCTGACCTTCACCTACACCGACAAGGGTCTGCTCGGTGAACTGATCGACGGTGCCGGCTCCACCAACGGCGCGCCGAAGGTGCACAAGTTCCGCTACGACATGACTCAGGGGAACAAGAACGTCAAGCTGGTCAAGGTCACCGACCCGCGGGGCAACGCCACCGACCTGGTGTACAACTACCCGCAGACCGGCGACGACCCGAAGTGGCACTGGACCACCAAGTCCTACACCGACCGGCTCGGCCACCAGACGCAGTTCGGCTACGTCGACCCGGACGCCACCAACAACATCCAGACGACGGTCACGGACGCGGAGAACCACGCCAGCGTCTACCTGATGGACGGCTACGGCCGGTCCATCCAGACCACCAACGCCAAGAACGAGACCACCAAGCTCGGCTGGGACGACGACCACAACGTCACCCGACTCGAGGAGAACAACGGCGCCGTCTCCACCTGGGAGTACGACACCAAGACCGGTTACCCGACCGTGGTGAAGGACGCCGAGACGGTCAGGAACGGCTGGTCGGGCACGGTGCTGACCTACCAGCGCCAGCTCAACGGGTACGTGGCCGAGGTGCTCACCAAGAGCAGCTCGGAGGGTCGTAAGTCGACCTTCGCGTACACCGCCGAGGGTGACGTCGAGACGGTCACCGACCCGCTGGGCAACACCAGCACCAACACCTACGACGAGTGGGGCCAGCTGCTCACCGCCAAGGATGCCAGGGGCAACATCACCCAGTACGGCCCCTTCCATGTCAGTGGCTACCCGACGACCATCAAGGACGCCGGCGACGGGTTGTCGTACTTCACGTACGACGACCGGGGCAACGTCACCGAGGTCAAGAACGGCAAGAACGCCAAGGTCACCCAGGCGTACGACACCTTCGGCCGTCCGACCACCAAGGTCGAGCCGGTGGACTCGGCCAACGGCCGCTTCATCACCACCAAGGCCCCGGAGTACGACCAGAACGACAACATCACGAAGGCGTACGCGGCCAACGGGACGGAGTCGACCTCGGTCTACGACAAGGCGGACCAGGCCCTCGAGACGCTGGCCCCGAAGGACGAGGCGAACGACCCGGAGCGGAAGACCACCACGACGTACGACAAGGTCGGCAACGTCCTGACCGTCACGGAACCGCAGGGCAACCTGACCCCGACGGCCGGCGACTACACGACGACCACGAAGTACGACGCGATCTACCAGCCGATCGAGGTCACCAACGGTCTCGGCCAGAAGGTCACCTCGGAGTACGACGACGTCGGCAACGTCAAGGTCCTCTACGACGCCAAGAAGAACGCCAGCGCCGCGGACGACTTCACCACGAAGTTCGACTACGACTGGAACCACCGGGTCGTCAAGACCACGGACGCGCTCGGCAAGTTCACCACCGCCCGGTACGACAAGGACGGCCTGACGGTCGGCAGCACCGACGCGGACGGCAACGAGTCGCTGGCGACGTACGACGCCCGCGGCGCGCTGGTGGAGTCGAAGGTGCCGCACAGCAAGGACGGCGCCGGGACCATTACCTACCGCACCACGAAGTACGAGTACGACCAGGTCGGCAACGCGACGAAGGTGATCAGCCCGCGCGGTGTGAACACTGACGACACCGTCGACGCCGACGATTTCGCCGCGGTCAAGGTGTACGACAAGCTCAACCGGGTTGCGGAGGAGTGGTCGGCCTACGACAAGGACGACAGCCGCTACAACACCCCCAACAAGACCCTCTACACGTATGACTCGATCGGCAACCTGGAGAAGGTCAGCGCACCGCCGTCGGACGGGCAGACGGTCCGCAACGACACCACCTACAGCTACTACGACAACGGGTGGACCAGGACTACGTCCGACCCGTGGGACATCACCACGTCGTACGAGTACAACGACCTGGGCCAGCAGATCAAGAGCACGCTGACCTCGGCCGGTGAGTCGCAGTCCCGGACGATGACCTGGGACTACTTCCCGTCGGGCAACCAGAAGGGTCGGTCGGAGGACGGCCTGCCGGTCGGCAAGGACGTGGTCCTGGTCGACAACTCCGACTCCCACAACACCGCCACCCAGGGCACGTGGACGAGTGGTGCCGCCACCGGCGCCTACGGCTACGACGTCAGCACGGTGCCGGCGGGTAGCGGGTCTGCCCAGTTCAACTGGCAGTTGACCATCCCGCGGGACGGCAACTACGAGGTGTTCGTTCGGCACCCGCAGGTGACCGGTGCCGCCACGGACGCGAAGTTCACCATTACCCACAACGGTGGCAGCGTCACCAAGACGGTGAACCAGACGCAGAACACCGGCGCCTGGGTGAGCCTCGGCAGCTACTCCTTCATCGAGGACGGCGTCCAGAAGGTCACCGTCACGGACCAGGCGACGGGCAAGGTGCTCGCGGACGCGGTCAAGTTGGTGCGGGACAACGCCGCCGACGTCGACGATGAGAAGAAGGAGTTCACCTACCGGTACAACCCGAACGGGTTGATGTACGAGGTCAAGGACCTCAGCCCGGGCGCGAAGATCAACCGGTACGACATCGGCTTTGACGAGCTGAACCAGATCGCCTCGGTGAAGGAGTACGCCGGGACGACGTTGGAGAACACGACGTCGCTCACCTACGACGCGAACGGCAACCCGGACACCTCGACTCACGACCTGACCTGGTCGAAGATCGAGTACGACGAGCGGGACATGGTCGCCAAGGTGACCAATGCCGACTCGGCGACGGCGGGTAACCAGCAGATCTCGACGTTCACCTACACGGCCCGCGGGCAGATGCTCACGCAGGTCAAGCCCAACGGCAACGCGGTGGACTTCGAGTACTACCTGGACGGCGCCACCAAGCGTCAGCTGGAGAAGACCTCCGCCGGGGCGACGGTGGCCGAGCACAACCTGGAGTACACGGCCAACGGGCACCCGTCCCGTGACGTGATGAAGTTGATGAACGCCGACAACTCGTCGGACCACATCGACAACACGTACGTCTTCTCCTACGACCCGCAGGACCGCATCAGCCGGCTCGACAAGACCGGTGACAGCAGTTCGGTCGAGACGTACACGTACGACGCGAACAGCAACACGGTGGCGCAGACGATCGAGGGTGCGACCAGCACCAGTAAGTACGACCGGAACCGGTTGCACTCGACCACCTCTGGTGGGGTGACGTCGACGTACAACTATGACCCGTTGGGTCGTCTTGACACGGTGTCGATGGGTGGTCAGCGGGCGCAGAAGTATTACTACGACGGTTTTGACCGTACGGCGAAGACGACTGCGGGTGTGGGTGCGACGGCGAAGTCGACGACCTATGTGTATGACCCGTTCGATCGGACGGTGTCGCAGACGTCGGGGTCGAAGACGACGGCGTTCACGTATCTGGGGATGGACAACCAGGTGCTGCGGGAGGAGGTCGCGGACAAGGCGACCAAGTCTTACCAGTACGCGCCGTGGGATCAGCAGTTGACGCAGATCAAGCACAAGGACGACGGCAGCCGGGAGTATTCGCAGTTCATCTACCGGCCGCGTGGTGACGTCGTTGGTATCACGAAGGAGGACGGTAAGACTCGGGCGACGTACGGGTACACCGCGTACGGCAAGGACGACGGCTCGCAGTTCACTGGTGTGGACAAGCCGGGCGCGCAGGCCGAAGGTGAGGAGCCGTACAACGCGTTCCGGTTCAACGCCTCCCGCTGGGACGCCGGCTCCGGCACCTATGACATGGGTTTCCGCAACTATGACCCGGGGTTGAACAGGTTCCTGACGCGGGACTCCTACGGCGGGGCGATGGCGGACATGGGTCTGGCGACGGATCCGTTCACCGGGAACCGGTATGCGTTCGCTGGTGGTAACCCGGTCAGCTTTGTGGAGTTGGACGGGCACCTGTTCGGGATGTCGTGGTCCGATGTCGGTCACGCCGCCCTGGACGTCGCTGGGATGGTGCCGGTGATCGGTGAGGTCGCCGATGTGGCCAACGGCATCTGGTACCTGGCTGAGGGCAACTACGTCGACGCGGCCATGTCGATGGCGTCGGCGATTCCGCTGGCGGGGAACGCGGTGGCGGCGGCGAAGCTGGCGAAGACGGGTAAGAAGGTCGTCGACGGCATCGACACCATGAACGACACCCGCAAGGCCGCCGAAGCAGGCACCGCCGGAACCAAGGGAGCATCACCCACCGGTACGCCGCAACCCAAGACCGCCGACAACCCGGCACCGACGAGGTGCAACAGCTTCGTGCCGGGCACCAAGGTCCTCCTCGCCGACGGTGCAAGCAAGGCGATCGAGGACCTGAAGGCCGGTGACCGGGTTCTCGGCACCGATGTGGAGTCGGGCGAGAACCAGGGTCGTACGGTCACCAACGTCCGTAGCCACGAGGGCAGCAAAACGTTGGTGACGATCACGGTCGACGTGGACGGTAAGGCCGGGTCGAAGACCGGGTCGATCACCTCCACGGCGGCGCACCTGATCTGGCTGCCCGACGCCGGGACGTGGGTCACCGGTGGTGACCTCAAGCCCGGCATGTGGCTGCAGACCTCGGCTGGCACCTGGGTGCAGATCACCGCGATCACCCGCACCGTCCGCCACGAACGAGTCCACAACCTCACCGTTGACGGCGTCCACACCTACTACGTCCTTGCCGGGGACAGCCCACTCCTAGTGCACAACTGTGGTTCCGATAAGGAGCTGCAGCAACTGGCAAATGACATGGGCGAGAGGGCAACGCAATATCAGAGCCGTGCCGGTACGCAGTGGGATGTCGATAACAAGACCTCCGCTGCAATTCGTGCCCGCTTCCCGGACGGCGATGGCGGCTGGGTCGAGAGGAACGTAGTTGGCGCGAGTGGAGACGGTATGAGTATCGGTCAAGTCTCGCTTGCCAAAAAGCTCGGCGACATTCCTGTCATCAACAACACTGTCACGACTCACGCCGAGACCAACGTCCTGCGGATGATCGATAAACTAGGTGGCGTCCCGATTGCAGGCGGTGCGTCCCGAAGCGTGTGTCGTCCAGGTCCGTGTGGGAACCTGATCCGAGGAACGGGTGGTAGAATTTCGGGCCAAGTCCACGGGCAAGAACGCGGCGAGAAGGTCCGGACATTTTATTGGCCTGGATCGCGAAAGTGTGGTTGTTGATGAATGCTGATGAGTTCTCGAAAATCGCCTCAATCGAACAGGCTTCTCTCTTTTCTGCGGCTTGTGCGGAGCGGGCGAGCGGGATCCTGTTCTGGGTGGTCTCTGAGGGTGATCGAAGCGATGACCTGGACCGTTACCGTGAGGCGTTGGAAATGCTCTGGAACCCTGCTCCAGGTGACCCTTCGCGATACTCGTCAGCGCGTCATGCTCTTGAAGGAATGCGTGAAATGCGTGTCGGGGACGAGCTCGAAGGCCCATCTGCTCACGCGCTCCATGGGGTGGTTATTCTCCATTCGGCATTGCGGACGCTCGCAGAGGAGTCGGCGGCTGCCCTGGAGGAGTGCTCGATGGCGGGGCGGAACAGTGCCTTCAGGATTGAGTCTAGGACGGGCCATCGCCTACTCAGTGAAGAGGAGCGTTGTCAGGCGGAGGATATCGAGAGCCTGCTTGCTGGTGAGGGTGTTGACAAGATTCGGGATAATGCCCGGCGTTACGGGCGTGAGCGCCTGGACTTGCTGTACAAAAACTACCGGCAGTCGAATCTAGGGCCGGAGGTCCGCCGAGCCGATGAGTAATTGGGACCCGGCTTCGGTGGGTCGCCGGAGCTCGGTCAGCCGGCCCCGACGGAAATTGGGTTAAGTGTGGCCGCCGAGGTGAGGTATCGCCTCGGCGGCCACTGCTTTGGACAGAAGTTGATGGCAGGTTCAGCCGGTCGTAGCATTTGATCTTGAGGCGGTGGGACAGGATGTTCCGTCGTGCGCGCGATGTTGACCTTGGCTGATCGTGAAGAGATATCCCGTGGCTTGGCCGAGGGCCTGGAGTACAAGCAGATCGGTGTCCTGATCGGTCGGGACCCGTCGGTGGTCTCGCGGGAGGTCGCCCGGCACGGTGGCCGGGCGGGGTATCGGGCCGCGACGGCTGACACGGCGGCGGGGGTGGCGCGACGTCGGCCGAAGACGTGGGCGGTCGAGCGGGTGCCGGGTCTGCGTGAGGTGGTGCGCGAGCCCGCGCCCGCAGGTTGCAGAGGCGATACAGCTGCCGGGTGGCGAGATGATTTCGAAAACTAGCATGAAGGGTGGCATGCCCACGCTGCATCCGGATGTGCAGGGAGCCTCGACGCGATTCCAGCGTCGCAGCGTGGAAAGGGTCATGGAAAGTGCGGTCTGCCTCAGTGTCTTACCGAGGCGTTGAACGAGGGGATTGATCCCACAGGATCTTCGGCAGCCGCCGTTTTGGTCCGCAGCCCCGACAACGGAAATCATGGACGTGGCATCGGACCTTGCCCAAGTTGTCAGGTCCTAAGCGCAATGTATAGGCTCCGGTGGAAGACGAAGTGAAGTGAAGTAATCTCAGCTACTTTGCAGCAGGTATTTGTACTCGAAATGGGTCAGGTGCAGTGCGGCCGCGACGATGTCGCTGATTCGGCGTGGGCTG